>DAIPZN010000019.1:0-47614 GCA_036782195.1 Cyclobacteriaceae bacterium
GTGCTTTATGTACTAAATTATTTGCCGTTCCTACCTTTCTAGCTGTTATTAAAAAAAATTAAATTTTTCATTTTTTTTTTATTGAGTAGCTTTCCAAATGATTTTAAACCAAAATTTCAGAAAAACGTGAAGGATAGATTCTACATAAGACAATTGTTCAGTAGTCTGCTTTTACTCTTTCTTTGCTCTACTCAGTTTGCCATTGCTCAAAGTGATCCTACAGGAGAAAGAAGGGTGACCCAAACCATTGCCATCAGCAATGTTAACGTGACTACTGCCCCAGGAAAATCAATCCCTGGTGTCACTGTATTAATTAATAACGGCTTAATTGAGGCCATAGGCACCAACATTAAATTGCCTCCAAATACACAGGTTATCAAGGGAGATTCTCTATTTGTATATCCTGCTTTCATTGATGGTGCTAGCATGGCTGGTGTATCCAAACCGGCTGAACCGGAAAAACCAGCAGGATTCGACCCTTCTAATCCTTCAGATGAACTTGCGGGCATTACCCCCTGGAGATCTGTGTTGGAACAATTTGACATCAAAAAAGGAGATGTTTCTGATATGCGGAAAGCAGGTTTTACACTTGCACAGCTCGTCCCAGATGCCGGAATGGTCTCAGGCAAATCCGCTATTGTAGTTTATGGCAGTAAGGAATCTTCTAATATTATCGCTAATCAATCGGGTATTTTCACCAGATTCAGAGGGGCTAGAGGAATGTATCCCGGCACTACTCTTGGTGTGATGGCAAAATTTAGGGACCTCTACCGAAATGCTGAGCTGTCTTCACAACATGAAAGACTTTTTGCATCAAACACCGGTATCAACCGTCCTGAATACAATAAATCTCTTTCGGCACTCTACCCTGTAATTGACAAAAGCTTACCAGTACTCTTCGAAGTATCTAATGAACTGGAAGTTCGGCGGGCACTTAGACTACAAAACGAGCTTGGATTTAAATTGATTTTGGTTGGGGTAACAGAAGCTGCTGCCATCACTAATGAAATTAAGGCAGCAAATGCGCATGTGCTTCTTTCTCTAAAGCTTCCTGAAGATAAATTCAGTAAGGAAAGTAAAAATGAATCAAATACAGAAGTGGCCGCCAGAACCGAAAGAATCAAGGATGCTTACATGCAATTGGTCCAACAGGCTGCTCTTTTTGAAAAAGCAGGTATTCCCTTTGCCTTCACCACCATCGGAGTAAAGCCTACTGATATACATAAAAATCTGAGAATAATGATTGAGAATGGGCTTAGCGAACAAGCTGCGCTTGCTGCATTGACCACACAGCCTGCGGCCATTCTTGGAATCCAAAAATTTGCAGGCACACTTGAAAAAGGAAAAATGGCCAATATGGTAATCACTAATGCTCCGCTATTTGATAAAGATGCCGAAGTCAAAATGGTAATTGCAGACGGACATGTTTATCAGTACGAAGCAAAGGCAAAAACTGCTCCTAAAGGAAATGCAGGTACAATATCAATTGAAGGATCATGGGATTATACCTCAGATACACCTGCTGGAAGTTCTAGTGGTACCCTAACATTCGAAAAATCAGGAGAAAGCTACAAAGGTGCCATTACATATGATGACCCTGCGGGCAATGGTAAAACCAGCTCACCTATGAATAACATATCCCTATCAGGCACCACACTTTCTTTTAGCTTTGATGTCGCTGCTGGAGGAATGTCATTGGTAGTAAATGTAACCGGAGAAATCAATGAAGACAGGTTCAGCGGCTCCATGAACCTAGCGGAATATGGTAGTTTCCCTCTTAATGCCACTAAGAAACCTGGTCAGTAAAATCGCAAAACCATGAAAAAAACAGTCTTAATTTTCGCTGCATTTTTGGGAATGGCTAGCTTGGCCCAGGCGCAGACCCAAAAAGGTTCAGTTCTTATTAAAAATGCTACAGTACTAACCGTAACTCAGGGAACATTGGAGCAAACTGATGTTCTTGTAGAAAACGGACGAATCAGCAGGATTGGTCAAAATCTTTCTGCTGCCAATATTCCAACAATAGATGCTACTGGCAAATACCTGATGCCTGGAATCATAGATGCCCATTCCCATGTGGCTTTGGATGCGGTCAACGAAGCTACTGCCCCCATTACATCTGAGGTTCAAATGGCCGACGTTGTGGATCCTTTTGACATAGGCATCTACAGAGCCCTCGCAGGAGGTGTCACCATCTCGCATGCCATGCATGGCTCTGCAAATGCAATCGGTGGACAAAATATCACACTCAAACACCGCTATGGCACTTCCAATCCTGAAGATTTATATATGAAGGAGGCTCCGAGAACCATCAAATTCGCTTTGGGTGAGAACCCTACAAGAGTGCATGGACGAGGCAATGGCATTCAGCCCCGCAGCCGAATGGGTGTAGAGGCTGTCATCAGAAACGGGTTCAACGAGGCCCTTCAATACAAGAAAAAATGGGAAGATTATAACAATGCCTTAAAGCAAAAAGGCTCAAAACCAGTACCTCCAAAAATCAATGACAGACTTCAGACATTAGTAGACATTCTTGATGGGAAAATAATTATCCACTGCCACTCATATAGAGCTGATGAAATCTACATGCTGATCAATGTCTGCAGAGAATTCAATATCAAAAACATCGTGTTTTCCCATGTCAATGAAGGATTTAAAGTAGCTCCTGAACTTGCGGAATATACCATGGGTGCTTCTGTATTTGCCGATTGGTGGGCGTATAAGTTTGAGGTATATTACTCAACAGCCTACAACGCAGCTATCCTTAGCCGCAACGGGGTGATCACTTCCATCAACTCCGACTCCGGAGAACTCATCCGCCATCTCTACCATGAAGCCGGAAAGGCGCAGCGTTATGGAGAACTGACAGATGATGAAACACTAGCCTTAATCACCATTAATCCTGCTAAGCAACTTGGTATTGCTGACAAAGTAGGTTCCATTGAAGTGGGCAAGCAGGGAGATTTGGTGTTGTTTGATAATCATCCCTTATCCGTATACGCCATTCCTCAAATGACTTTTGTAGATGGGGTCAAGTACTTTGACATCAACGAAGATCCTGATGATATGAGGCTAAGAGTAAGTGCTACTGAAACAGTGGAACCTATATTTCTAAGGGAACACCAACACAAGTGTATGCATGGCGTGGACTTCTTCTTTACCAATTTTGGCAGAAACTTGTTCAGCCATACCCATTAAACCATCTCTGACTAGAAAAGAAAAATAATATGAAGCGATTCAAATTCTTGTTATACACCTTGATGATGGTATTGCTGCCTATCGTGGCCAATGCCCAGTTTGACGGGGAGTTTATCAAGCCGCGCAACGGCCGCTTTTTACTTCAAAATGCAACGATAGTAACCGTAACCAAAGGCACTATTGAAAATGGAAGTGTCTTGATTGCCAATGGAAAGATTCAGGCTGTAGGCCAGAATCTGTCCGCTGGAGATGCAGAGGTCATCGATTGCACAGGCCTGTTCATTTATCCGGGGATGTTTGATGGTGGTAGTAGGCTGGGTTTAGTAGAAGTCAATTCAGTTCCCGAAACACAGGATTTTGCAGAGATTGGTCAAGTGGCCCCTCATATGCAAGCCCTTGTGGCTGTCAATCCCAACTCTGAAGCCATTCCTGTCACCCGGGTAAGTGGAGTGACTACAACCTTAGCTACGCCTTCAGGTGGTCTTTTCCCCGGTACCGCCGCCCTGATCAACCTCAATGGCTATACTGCTGATCAGATGTATGCTGGTTTTAAAGGCGTTGTGCTAAATTTCCCATCATCTGCGAGAAGAAGCACTTGGGACCGTAGAAGTGATGAGGACATCAAAAAAGAATCCGAAAAAGCTGAAAAAACTCTGAATGAGATCTGGGAAAAGGCGGTTCTTTATCATCAACTGAAGTCAGCTAATGCCTCACTTCAATATTATCCTGAAATGGATCAACTTGCCAAAGTTGTGGGGGGAGAATTACCCCTTCTTGTTGAAGTAAATGCTGCTGCAGATATTGAAGCTGCTATCAAATGGATAGAAAGCAAGAAAGTCAAGGCAATTCTCACAGGCGTCGCCGAAGGTGGCAGGGTTGCCGACAAAATTGCAGCTTCAAAACTACCTGTTATTACAGGCCCTACCCTATCAATTCCCACAAGACAGTCTGACCGCTTTGACGCCGCCTACACCAATCCTGGAAAAATGGCCAAAGCAGGGGTGAAAGTAGTCATTCGATCCAACGACGCTGAAAACACCAGAAATCTTCCTTTCAATGCAGCTTTTGCAGCAGCATACGGGATGGGCAAAGAAGAAGCCCTAAAAGCAGTCACTATTTATCCTGCAGAGGTATTTGGTGTGGCAGATAGAATGGGATCCATTGAAGCAGGCAAAGACGCAACTTTATTTGTCTGTACTGGAGATCCTTTTGAGACAAAGACACAGATCAGACATGTATTCATCGACGGATATAGGGTACCGATGAGCAGCCGACATATTAGGCTTTACCAGGAGTTTTTGGAAAGATCTCCCGGTTTGGTAGAAAACTGATTTTAACGTAAGTTCAAACCGTAGTCAAAACAGGCTACGGTTTTTTTATTCCTTATGCATTACATCAAGACACTAAAGTTTGCTTTACTGCTTTATTTGCTGTGGTCCTGCGGCAATTCGCATACCGAAGAAATCGAAAACAGGATACAGTTTCTCAAAAAAGAATATGCTCCAGATTCTAGGGTCGCCATATGGGACATTTCCTGGGATGGCAAAACAATCAAAGGTGAAACTGACCAAAAAGAAGCCCTACTCCAGCTCAAACTTTACTTGGATAGCCTAGACTTGACGTTCCATGATGATGTCCTCCTACTGCCGGAAGCTGAGTTGGGGGAGAAAACAAGAGCAATCGTAACGCTATCAGTAGCAAATATCCGAAGCGCTCCCAAGCATTCAGCTGAACTGGCTACACAAGCTACCTTAGGCACTCCCTTAAAAGTTTTGAAAAAAGTAGATTCTTGGTACCTGGTGCAGACGCCTGATAAGTATATATCTTGGGTAGATGCGGCAGGTATTCAACTTATGTCGGCAGAAGAACTTTCGGATTGGTTCTCTAATCAATTGCTTATTTATACTGCTTACCAAGGCTTCTTATTTGAGTCTCCCGAGGCAAAAGATGTAGTCAGCGACCTTGTCGCGGGCAACATTATGGTCTTTTCAGAACATACCGGAAATATGGCCAAAATCACTTTGCCGGATGGACGCACAGGTTGGGTTAAAAATGATGAAGTAGCTCCTTTTGAAGCTTGGGAAAAGAGCCGGGAATTAACTCCTGAAAATCTAATAGCTACGGCTAAGCAAATGATGGGGGTGCCTTATTTATGGGGAGGAACATCTATCAAAGGAATGGACTGCAGTGGATTCACCAAAACTGTCTTCTTTTTAAATGGTCAAGTAATTCCAAGAGATGCTTCCCAACAGGTTTGGGAAGGAGAAACAGTGGACACAGCTTCAGATTGGAATAAGCTACAAGTTGGAGATTTGCTTTTCTTTGGAGAGAAAGGAGATGATTCCAAAAAAGAAAGAGTAGTACACGTGGGAATGTGGATTGGCAACAATTCCTTTATACATGCAAGAGGAAGAGTCCGCATAAGTAGTTTTGATCCAGAAAGCCCAGATTATGATGCTTATGAACTCCAGAGGTACCTAAGAACTCAGCGGATTATAGGCAAAAACAATAAGCATGTCCATGAGGTACGCAAGCTATTTCCTTAGCCGGGAATAAAAACAAAGAGAACATATTCCATCAAAATTAGCCTCACATCGGAAAACTACGTATATCCCTTGTCTACTAACTCATAATTACCCAAAACTATGATCATTTCAACTACACCAAGCCTCCAAGGCTACACCATTACCGGATACAATGGAATTGTATCTGGAGAAACCATTATCGGCGCCAACCTCTTCAAAGACTTTTTCGCCAGTATCACAGATATAGTAGGAGGTCGTTCATCTGCGTATGAACAGGTGTTGCGGGAAGCAAAAGCTACGGCACTTGCCGAAATGGAAATGCAGGCCAGGTCATTTGGAGCCAATGCCATAGTAGGGGTCGACCTGGATTATGAAACCATCCGAGACGGTATGTTAATGGTGACAGCCTCAGGCACAGCTGTCACCATTGTCAAAAATTAATTAACAATTTCAATCTTTCCGGAGCCAACTTCTCCCCTAATGGTAGAGGAGGCTCCGTTATTGATGTTTAGCGCTCCTGAAGTTGATTGTGAAGTACCGACTTTTGCAGTTCCACTGCCTACAGTGATATTGTAATTGAATGATCTCAAATTAGTTGGTGTCTGCACATAGATATTTCCAGAAGATGCCCGCAATTCTGTCTGTGCACTTAGACCAGTAGCTGTAGCAAACAATTGCCCAGAAGAAATGTTGATTTTCCCTAAAGATTTAACATTCGTAAGCTCTACTTTACCTGAACTCATGTTTGCAGTAACCTGACCATTGATACCGGTAAGCTTGATCAGGCCGCTGCTTCCATTGGCATCTAAATCTCCATCCACTCTTAAAACTTCTATAGAACCTGAGCTTACATCAGCCGTCACCCGGCCAATGATGTCTTCTGCCTTTACTTGTCCAGAAGTTGAGGTAAGAAATGTCCTTCCTGAAGCAATGCCTTTTGCTCGGATTTCTCCTGAAACTATGCTCAATTTTGTTTCTGGACTTACGACATTTTCAGCTTTGATTTTGCCGGATCCTGCTGATAAAATCAAAGACATGTCTCTAGGTCCAGTGAAACGGATATGTCCTTCAGCTTTAGCTCCACCAAACAATCCCTTTTTATTGACGACTTCAACGATGAGTTTGTCACCACTCAATCTGTATTTAATCTCATATCTACTCTTACTGTTGGATCTCAGTTCTGCTTGCATGGTCAGGCCCTGACTTCCAGCTTGACCTTCGTACTCTACTTCCAACATCGCTGCATCCACCTGAACGGTTTTGATATTGGTATAATTCTCAGTGATAGTGGTGATTTCGTCAAGGTCATCACTCAAACAACTACTCAATAAAATCGAAAAGGAAAGGAGCAGCATCAAATGCAGCTTAGTCCTAAAAAGGCACAAGTTGGTTTTCATAGGAGAAGATATATAGATGTTTATAGGATGATCGGAGAGACTATTGATGTGGGATAGAATAGCCGCTCCAAGCAGTAGCAAAGAAAGCTAGAATTGTGCTATTATCCAACGTGTGTGGATTTTAACAGACTTTTCAAAAAACAATTTAGAAAATATGAAGACCATAATCTTGCATCTTCAATTTCTCCTCTGAACTTGAATCAAGTAGAAAATACCGGAAAAAATATTTTTGAATATCATTTGTAAATTCCACCGATCAAGTTTTAATTTGTGACATCCTTCCACTTTTTACGGGGTGTTAGGATTTATACAGAAGAGGCAAGAGACAGGCTCGATGACCCTCTGGCAACCTGGAAAGTCCAAGGTGCCAATTCCTGCCGGATAAAATATCTTTATCTGGAAATATAAATTCTAAACATGATGAATTTAGCTGTACTATTTCCCCAAATTCCAAAGCAAGATCAGATTAGCTGTTGCCCTCAAAGTTTATAAAGCTTTGCAATAGATATTGCATTTTACTTTAAGTTTTTCCCTTAACCATAAATAACCATCTTATGTCAAACTATCGTTTTGAAACTTTACAGTTGCATGCGGGACAGAGTCCTGATAGCGCCACTAATGCCCGTGCTGTACCCATTTACCAGTCCACTTCTTTTGTGTTTAACTCTGCTGAACATGGTGCCAATCTTTTTGCTTTAAAGGAATTCGGAAACATTTACACCAGGATCATGAATCCAACTACGGATGTTTTTGAACAGCGCATTGCAGCCCTTGAGGGTGGAGTAGCTGCTTTGGCTACTGCTTCAGGACAGGCGGCACAATTTTTGGCATTGAACAACATTCTACAAGCAGGTGAAAATTTTGTCTCCACAACATTTCTGTATGGCGGAACCTACAATCAGTTTAAAGTAGCTTTTAAAAGAATCGGTATAGAAGCCCGTTTTGCAAAAGGAAATGATCCCAAGGATTTTGAAAAACTTATAGATGAGAAAACCAAGGCTATCTATTTGGAAACTATTGGCAATCCTGAATTCAATATCCCTGATTTTGAAGCCATAGCGGCGTTGGCAAAAAAACATGACCTTCCGCTGATTGTTGACAACACCTTCGGGGCAGGAGGTTACCTTTTTCAACCGCTGAAACATGGTGCCAATATTGTCACTGCTTCCGCTACAAAATGGATTGGCGGACATGGAACTTCCATTGGAGGGGTCATAGTAGATGGAGGCAATTACAATTGGGCAAATGGCAAATTCCCACAATTCAGTGAACCATCCGAAGGATACCATGGTCTCAATTTTGGCGAGGTGTTTGGCATCAATAACCCGCTGGGTCTGCCCAACATCGCTTTTGCCATCCGTGCAAGAGTGGAAGGACTTCGTGATTTCGGTCCTGCTCTGAGTCCATTTAATTCCTTCCTGCTGCTGCAAGGTCTGGAGACACTGTCACTCAGGGTACAGCGCACAGTAGATAATGCCTTGGAGATTGCCCAGTGGCTAGAAAGCCACCCTCAGGTTCAAAAAGTGAATTACCCTGGCCTGGAGTCATCTCCTTACCATTCTCTAGCTAAAAAATATCTAAAAAACGGCTTCGGTGGAGTGTTGAGTTTTGAACTTAAGGGAGACAAAGAAAGTACCTCATCTTTTATCAACAACCTTAAATTGATCAGCCACTTGGCCAATGTTGGAGATGCTAAAACTTTGATTATTCAACCATCTGCTACCACACATCAGCAGTTAAGTGAGGAAGAACAAGCTGCTGCCGGTGTGACCCCTACCCTTTTGAGATTATCCTTGGGAATCGAACACATTGAAGATATCAAAAACGACTTACAAGCAGCCTTTGATGCCGTAAAATAAGTGAACTACAGTACAAATGAATTTAAACAGTACCTATTTGATTATTGACATGGCGCAGGAAACATATGTGCATGAACAGGATTTTAAACTGGAATCCGGGGAAGTTTTGCCCGGATTCCAACTTGCTTACACCACCCAGGGTTACCTTACTACCGCAAAAGACAACGTTGTCTGGATCATCCATGCTCTGACGGGAGATGCCAATGTTCATGAATGGTGGAGCGGTATGGTCGGTGAAGACAAATTTTGGGATCCCGCCAAGCATTTTATCATCTGCGCCAACCTATTGGGTAGCTGTTATGGGTCTACCAATCCATTGAGTCCAAATCCTGAAACAGGCAAGCCTTATTATTATGATTTTCCCAACTTGACCAGCAGGGACATGGCAAGGGCGTTAGATCATCTTAGGATTCATTTAGGCATCCAACAGATCCATACGCTGGTCGGAGGTTCTTTGGGAGGCCAAGTGGGGCTGGAATGGGCCTACCTGATGCAAAACAGTGTTTTGCACACCATCATATTAGCTTCAAATGCCAAAACTTCACCTTGGACCATTGGATTCAATGAAACCCAGCGAATGGCAATTGAGGCAGATCCGACTTGGGGAACTGCCACAAAAGAGGCAGGCAAAAAAGGGCTTGAGGCAGCGAGAGCTATTGCAATGTTGTCTTACAGGCATCCGGAAGATTTTGCCATGAAGCAAGTTGACCTAGAGGAAAAGACTGACAATTTCAGAATTGCCTCTTACTTACGCTATCAAGGACTAAAACTTGCAAATCGTTTTAATGCATTTTCTTATTGGATACTCAGCAAAACCATGGATAGCCATGACTTGGGAAGAGGCAGAGGAGGTACGTCCAAAGCACTTGCGGCAATACCATCTAAAGTCCTGGCCATAGGTGTAGACAGAGACATCCTGTTCCTTAAAGAAGAATCCCAATACATTGCACAACATGTTCCCAGAGGAACTTACAGAGAAATTACCTCTCCTTATGGACATGATGCCTTTCTGATAGAATATGGCCAATTGCAATATTTCCTAAGCAGCTTCTACTTGGAAAGCAATACGAATGAGGGTTTATAGATTGATTTGGATCAGCTCAAAAGTTATCACTCCTTCTTCAACATCCGGGTTGTCCGGATGAGTGGTGGATACCCAAATTCCAGCTTCTGTTGCAAACAAATATGTGGGATTGTACTTTTTGGCAGGAAGATCAAGTTCTCCTATTACATTAAAGTCATTATCCAAAAAAACCAACCCCCATGTAGCAGCTAAATGAGGCTCTAATGATGGCCCATTTGTAGGAATATCTTCAAATTTCGCTACCCTCACATACAGGTTGAGCGAAGGTAAATAATGGAAATCAATATAAATATCCGCAAAGTTCATGATCCGCATTACCTCTTCCATATCCTCAAAAATATCACTTTCAGATATAGGCGGATCTTTTGGAAACTTGCTATGGGCAGCAGGATATTGTCTGATATCCTTTCCCTCTATCACCCATATATCCCTGAAATTGTGATTTACAACAATAGCCTCTCCTTTAGCACGGTGAAGGGTTGGAATGATATGCTTGTTTAAATTGCTACCTATAAATCCCGCATCATATTTAGACAGATGCTCAAACGCACCACTTTTTGAATCATATCTCACGACATTCGGCAACTGAAGGATTTGATCTATAGCCAACTTATTCCATTGGAAAAGCAAGGGAACTGTAGCAATGGCAAAACTTCCCTCTGCTTCTGGAACAAAACTAAAAGTCATTAAACCGGCACCATCCCTATTCAAAGTATCTGAATTCAATTCAACTCTCTCTACAACCTGACCATCTGCATTTACTTTTGTCAATCTAGAAGACATACTACTAATCCAAATATTTCCATTTAGATCTAGCTGAATATCTTCTACATGCTGCCCTACCCCATTAGGCCCCTCTTTTTCCAAAGCTGTCAATTTAAATGAATTAAGACTACCTCCGCTGTCAGCCCAGAGTTCATTTGCTTTATTATCATAAAAAGCAATTCCTCCATGGCTAAAAGTCCTGAACGCCAAGTTGAACTGGTCAAAATGATCAGGCAATGTCACTGATTTAAATTGACCTGTAAATTCGAATTTTAAATCCGCTGTGTCTTTATCAGTGCCCCTGCAGGCAAGGACTAACAACAATATCAATGGCAAGACTGCTTTCATAAGGTGGAAATTTAACTATTAATTTAATTCATCCGGAAGGGAAAACAAAATTACCGTCCAATTATTTACCCGTTTATCCCAAAACTGCTCAACAGAAATTTGAAAAATTGTATTTTAAAGAATGAAGTATACCCAAATAAAAGAAACCTGCCTCTATATTTCTGACCTTGAATTGGCAGAGAATTTTTACAACAGCATCTTGGAAATGCCTGTGATATCAAAGGTCAAAAACAGACATATCTTTTTCAGGTGTGGAAGTTCAGTTTTACTTTGCTTTATTCCCGAAACCACAAGTAAAGAAGAAAATCTCCCACCTCATTTTGCCAAAGGCAAACAACATGTAGCATTTGAAGTTAGCCGATGGGATTACCTCAAAACCAAAAGCATGTTACTCGAACGTGGGATACACATCACCCATGAACAGGAGTGGAAAGACGGGCAACAGAGCATGTACTTTGAAGATCCATTTGGGCATGTCTTGGAAATAGTACCAGAAGGAATCTGGAACAGCTGATTACATTTTTTTCAAATATTTTACCCAATTGTTGTTTTTTAGATAATTCAAATTTATTATTAATGAAAATTCTTTAAAATATACCTATAATTTTAACATGAATCTCCGGCTTAATTCTGAATTTGGCACCTTAAAGGCAGTATTGATGCACCGTCCTGGCAAAGAAATCGACAGGTTGACACCTTACAACAAGGAACTGCTGTTGTTTGAGGATGTCCCCTATTTAGAAGCAATGCAAAAGGAGCACGATTATTTCACAGACCTGATCAAGCAAACCACAGGAGCTCAAGTATATAAGCTACATGAATTGCTCATTCAAGTGCTCTCCAACAGGACAGTGTTAGAGAAAATCCTGCATGACACACTCAAGTCAGCACAAATGGAGCATTTGGTGGGTGATATTTTGGACCGCTTCTCTACTGCAGAGTGTGCTACTGCTTTGACAGCAGGTGTAAAGGTCCATGAAATCAAAAAGAAGATACCCAATGTGAAAGTAAAGGAATTGATGGATTTTGCCTTTGTCATCCCTCCAAGTCCCAACTTATATTTTCAAAGAGATCCAATTGCTTTGACCCCGGGAGGGGTAATTTTTTCAAGTATGAAAATGGAAGGCAGGCAAAGGGAAGCCGATCTTCTTCGGACTGTATTTGAAAATCATGTAGATTTTAAAGACCATATCAACAGGATCTACCCAATCGATGGTCACGAATCCCCTGCCAGTATAGAAGGAGGCGACGTCATCGTGCTTTCCAAAAAAGCAGTAGCCATAGGTAATTCAGAAAGGACAGATGAAAAAGCTATATATCATGTAGCCAAATCCCTTCTCGCCGAAGGCACAGTTGAAAGAGTCTACGAGGTACATCTTCCGAAAAAACGGCAGTACATGCATCTCGATACGGTTTTCACCATTTTGGATGAAAATCTTGTCCTTACCTACCCTGATGCGTTAAACTCAGTATTGCAAACGTCCCTTTATACCCTCAAAGAAATCAAGGATGAAAAAGTCCACATCAAGCGGCAGGTGTTGAAGGAATCCCTACTCACCGTGTTGGAAAAAGAAATCCCCCATCTGGAAATTCTTTCTACAGCCAATGGCAACCCTGATTATGCCATGAGGGAGCAGTGGTTTGATGGGGCCAATGTTTTTGCCATAGGTCCAAGAAGAGTGATTTCTTACAACAGAAACATCCATACCAACAGGGCACTGCGCAATATGGGTGTGGAAGTTCTGGAAATTCCTTCCTCAGAGCTGAGCAGAGGTCTAGGAGGCCCACGATGTATGACCATGCCACTCAGCCGGGCCAAAATCTGAAAAAAAACTACTATATCAGATTAATCCAGATCTATCTGTATCCTTGTCTGTCTTGCATGCTTTTTCTTTTTATATTTGCATCCAAAGCAAAACCATGCAAAAAAGACTTGTTTTAGACCAACAGCAGATTGCCATCATCCTTAGGCGATTCTGTCATCAGTTGATAGAAAACCATGATACTTTTGAAAACACCGTACTCCTTGGGCTTCAGCCACGTGGACCTGTAGTTTTGGACAAAATCGTGGAGCTTTTGAAAGAAATATCTGGTACCAATGTGCCATTTGGCTATTTGGATGCCACCTTCCACCGAGATGACTTCCGCAGAAGGGACTTCCCACTTAAAGCAAATGAAACCAAGATAGACTTTCTTATTGAAGGCAAAAACGTCGTACTCATAGACGATGTACTGTACAAAGGAAGATCTGTACGCGCTGCGCTAGATGCCATGATCGCATTTGGGAGGCCCAGGAAAGTAGAGCTTATGATCTTAGTCGACAGGAAATTCACCAGAGACTACCCCATCATGCCAGATTATTGCGGATTTAAAGTCAATACCCTTGAAAGCCAATATGTCTCTGTAGAATGGGCTCAAAAAGGTTTTGATCAGGATGCCATTTGGATTACAGAAAAAGCATAAAACAAACCATGTCACAACTCAGCACCAGACACCTCTTAGGCATTAAGGATATTACGGAAGAAGATATACAACTTATTTTTGAAACTGCTGACAATTTTAAAGATGTGCTCAACAGGCCCATCAAAAAGGTCCCGTCACTAAGGGATATTACCATTGCAAATATATTTTTTGAGAATTCGACAAGAACAAAACTTTCATTTGAATTGGCCGAAAAAAGGCTTTCTGCAGATGTCATCAATTTCTCATCCAGTAATTCCTCAGTCAAAAAAGGGGAAACCTTAATTGACACTGTAAACAACATACTTTCCATGAAAGTGGATATGGTCGTAATGCGGCATTCCAGTCCTGGTGCCCCTCACTTTTTATCCAAGAATATCAAAGCCAATATCGTCAATGCCGGTGATGGCACACATGAACATCCCACACAGGCACTTTTGGATGCTTTTTCGATCAGGGAAAAATTAGGTGACGTTGCTGGCAAAAAGGTAGCCATCATCGGGGACATCCTGCATAGCCGGGTAGCACTTTCGAATATCTTCTGTCTGCAGCAGCTCGGCGCGGAAGTGATGGTCTGCGGACCCATCACACTTCTCCCCAAACATATTTCCAGTCTTGGGGTCAAAGTGGAACTTGATGTACAAAAAGCACTGGAATGGTGTGATGTCGCCAACATCTTGAGGATACAGCTGGAGAGGCAACAGATCAAGTACTTCCCTTCACTCCGAGAATATTCACTTTATTTTGGTGTCAACAAGAGGATGCTGGACCGATTGGATAAAGAAATCGTCATCATGCACCCAGGTCCGATCAACCGAGGCGTAGAATTGAGTTCTGATGCCGCAGATAGTGCCCATTCCATCATCCTTCAGCAGGTGGAAAACGGTGTGGCCATCCGAATGGCAGTCCTTTACCTGCTTGCAGGAATCAAGTAAGGATTTCTCTGAACCAAAACTTCTTGGCTACCGGAGTACCATCTGCCAATGCATAGTGGTATGAATGGCTAAAAACCTTTCCCAAGGTCACGGCTAAAGGTTCCTTGAAAATGGGACCTGAAATACAAAAGGTATGAAACTCCCCATGCTCTCCACAAGGGTCTACACCGGGTTGAAGTGCCTTTAAAAATCGGTTATCAAATGTTTTTCCCATCCATTCCTCAGCAATTAGGTTATCATCAGCCGCACAAATCAAGGTCACAAAGCCTGATTGGATGAATTCTTTTGCCAATTCTTCAGTATTCCTTCCCCACAATGGGAAGATTCCTTTCATTGCTTTAGACTCAAGCATGTCCTCTCGGAATTTTTTGAGGTCTTCCAAAAAAATATCTCCATACGCAAGGTGACGTATTCCCTGCTCCTGTAACTTTTGCAAGTAGGCATTGACAGCGTGAATATAGGCCTCATTATCACCAGATGCAGGATAATAAATCCTATCCAAAGGCAATCCCAATGCATTAGTCTGAAGCTGTATAAGATCTTCATGAATGCCATGTAAGCCAACTCGCCTTGTTTCTTCCCCGAAAGTCGTATGAAGGCTTACTACCTGATATTCATTACTTTCAATCAATTTCCAAAGCGCGAAGGCAGAGTCTTTTCCTCCTGACCAGGACAAAGAGACAGGGATAAGATGGTTGTTTAAAGGTTTCATCATTTTCCAATTGGTCAAACATAAAAAAATTCATGCGGCATGGCCACATGAATTTTTAATATTAAGCTCAACATGTCAATATCTTATGGCAAAAGCTCATCTCTAAGCTGACGTGCCATCTCAAGGTGCATTTGAATTCTATTAGATGTTCTAGTCGCATAATCTCTCAACTCAACATTCACACCTTGATCAACTTGTACCTGCTGCACCTCGTGAGACTCCTCATGGGCAAGCACCTGAGCGTTCACATACGCATTGTCAAATGCTGCGCCTTCAAGAACATTTAACCCTTCTTGTACCAACCTATCTTCCGTTTTAAGGGTATCAGGAAGTGAAATTTGTAAAGAAGCTGAAAGTTCTCTTAGTTCCCCTTGCGCTGTTCCATGGTCGTTTACCATGATTTCAGCAAACTCCCGAACAGTGGGATTAGTTGATTTGGATAAAGCCAACTGCCCCATCGAAATTTCGGCTAGATTTGAATAAGCCGTATTTTTGGCATATTCCCTATCCTGTTCGGTAATGATATTGGTAGGAGTGTCATTGTCATTGTCCTGACAGGCAACTGTCCCTAAGGCCAAAGCAGCTACACCGCAAAACATCAAAGTGGAATTTAACTTAGTTTTCAAGAGTGCTGTTACTGATGATTTCAATTTACTATTCATATTGGTGTTGGTTTTGTTTAATGGTCAGAGAACTTCTGCCCCAAATCCCTCTTCCAAATTTGTACCTTGAAACTTCAGTACAATAAAGTGGCACTTATCACATAGTTAATCCTTAAACATCCTAGAACATGAAGCGTTCACTTGCTTTAGGATGTGATTATTCTATAATTATTTTACCTACGCCACAGGCTGTATCACTGCTGCCTCAATTTATCTAAAGATAAACCCTGCAGGTCCCCGGCCTGCCTCAAGTGTCTTCACCTCTCGACCATTTGCGTCTAAAACGATAACAGTTCCATTTCCCTGAAATCCATTATTGTCTCCAACATATATCTGTTTCTTTGCAGGATCAAATCCGATCCCATAAAAGCCAGATCCTGAATATATGGAGGCCTGTACTACCTGTCCAGTATTAATTTCCAGCTTGGCAATTGCATCATTGTATGAAGGCCAACCGCTTGAAGAAATCACGTATAAATCATTTGCTTCTCCCAAAGCAAACCTGGAAGTGGATGCAGGCAAAGGAAAGGTTGTGACACCAATAACTTCAAAGGTGGAAACATTGATTTTATTCAAGAATACCTCTTGGGCACTGCGCGAAAACAAATACAAAACACCATTATGTCTAAAGAATCTCACCGGGGTTCCCTGAACTTCTATACTCTTCACTACTGTCTCTTGTTCCAACGAAATGACTTCAATTTTTGCAGCACCCGCACATGCGACCAAAAGCCTGTCTCCTACAATTGACATCCCCTCAGGTCTACTGGAAACAGGTATTTTTTTGGATATGGTGCCTCCGGTAGTCTGATTGACTACTGCAACATATGAACTGGGATTTTGAAAACTTGCGTTATAGGGTCCCCAATCACTGATGTACAATTTGCCGTTGGCGACCACAGCAGACCTACTGATATCCAACCCTTCATTGACAGATCCGAGGCTGACAAATGTACTCGAATTGACCACCTCTACTTTGCCTGTATTGGCCACTAGGTAGAAATTACCTTCAGAGGCAACAACTTCCTGGATCAATCCAGCAAATGGACGTGAATTGGCACGCTCGAAAACATTGTTTTGTACTTCGTTGGTATTTGCATTTAAATGAAAAACTTCACCGTCATTGGCTCCAAATGCGCCTTCATTCCAAATAAGGATGCCTGAATCATATTCTCCTTTTGGTACCTCTGGATCGTTGTAACAGGAGAATGCTAAAAAAGCCATGGCGATAACGCCTGAAAATAATCTAAACTTCTTCATATGTTTATCTGAAAATTAAATTGGTAATTTCTTCCTGGCATGGCCCGCAACCTGAGGACCTGATAGTTGGTGTTAAAAAGATTGTTGATTTGAAAACCAATCCTTCCATGACCTAAAGCTTTGAATTTCAAATTACAAGAAGCACCGATGTCTATCAATTGAAAGTGTGGCATCTCTGTGCTGTTGTCTGTTTCAGTATATTGCTTTCCAGTAAATGTGGCATTCACAAAGGCCTCATAGCGCCCGGAAACCACCGAAGCCATACTTTGAGCTTTATGTTTGGGTGTATATGGAAGTTGCTTTCCTATACTTCGGTCAAAACCTGAAATTCCAGCTTGATTTATAGCTTCTGTAAATGCATAATTCCCTTCCCATCGTATTGAAATCCGCTCATAAGCTCTTGCCAGGTGCATGCTATATTCTAGCCCTGTATTTTGCACTTCTCGGACATTGTCAGGCGACCAGAAACTCCCTCTTGGAAGCCAGATGATCCAATTATCAACATGCATCCGGAAAGCTGTGATTTGCTGTTCCAGCTCCCATTTGCCCAAATTTGATTTGCTCTGTAGCCCTGATTCCAAACTTACACTCGTTTCAGGAAGAAGATCAGGATTGCCTCCGGGGCTCCAAAATCTGTCATTTAAGGTGGGGATTTTGTAGCTACGAGAGACAGCCGCATTCCAAGAGATGGTATGTTTTTCTCTTGTGAGCCATTTCCATGTAGCACCGACACCAGGTGTAAAAGGGACATATTCATTGCGGTAAAGCTGCTGTCTAAGGTTCAAGGATAGCTTGAAATCTTTAGCAGGCTGGTATGTAGTCGCATGGTATAACTCCCAACGGGCTTCTTCCGCGTAATAAGTTGACAATCTTCCCTCCACCCATGTCAATCTCAATCCACTTCTGTTTTGGATTGATTTTCCAATTCCATATTCCAAATCAGATGAAAAGAAATATTGGTAGGTGCGGTTGTCGGATGTGGAATTAAAAAGCAGTCTATCCTGAACCGTACCTGATTTTAGATTCAGGTTGAGTCCTTTGCCATAAATTGCATAATCCAATACCCAGCGTAAGCTTTGGTCTACTTGAATGTCTCTGGTATTGGATCCAATGACAGGCTGAACCTGCCGGTGGGTTTTGTTATACCAAATAGAAGTACTGATCTGGGAATTGCTGCCAATGTTCCATGCAAGGTCCTGAAGTACGCCTGTTTGCAATACTTCTGCATGTTCCTGACGCTCCCTGGGAGTTCCAATTTTGGAAAGGTTGATAAAAGGAAAATTGTTGCGTTGGTAATTGCGGTAAGCCCTAGTTCTGGAGGAAAAATGTTTGTCAGAAAAACCATAGCTTACCTGCTGATTCCACCTTCCGAAACTTCCTATGACTGTATTCACCGAAACCTGGTGCCCTTTGTCAAAAGGTAGGGCACGTTGCAGGTGCACAGAGCCGCCGATGGCATCAGAGCCAAAATGAGCTCCTGAACTCCCCATCAAGATTGTGGCCTGATCAAAGCTGCCTACTGGTAATGTTGAGAAATCAGTTTGACCCAATGAAGGGCTATTGATGGGGAGTCCATTCCAGAAGACCGCATTGTGCCCTGCAGAGGTACCTCTCATGGTCAATGAGGCGATCATACCTGAACCATATTCCCGCAGAAACAGTCCTGAACGCTGTTGAAGCAATGCTGAAAGAGGCTGACCCTGATAATGGCTGAGATCCCTTTCACCTATCAGTAAAGCAGTTTGGCCAGCTGTATAAACCTCCAACTTTGGCACATAAACTTCCACTAGCCGAAGGGCAACAGTATCCTGAACAAGGTGGACTGAATCCCCAAAAGGGCGATTGGCAAGCAAAGATGGTCCTAAACCATCTTCCAGTGCAGTGGAAAAAGCCATAAATGGACAGCAGAGGAACACTAGCCCCCACATCTGCCAATAGATGTTTGATTTCAAGGCAATTTGAATTAAATGCGTTGGTCACAGATTTAATTCAAAGCCATTCTTTGGAATTAATTGAGAGAAAATATCAAGCAAACAAAGCATGAATCATACATTGTTTACCTTTTGATTTTATCCCAGCCTTTCACCCGAAAGCTTTGAACACAAAGAAAAATGGCAGGTCTCCTGGCTTCCCTGAATTTACCGGCCTTCTCATGCGTCGCTTCGCACAATGGCAAAGAGGATGGGTAAATTACTATCCTTGTATCCAAGAATGGGGTTACAGTTGCGGGGACAGCTCCGGTTTTGAACCGGATTCCCTTTTAATCCTGAGAGCCTACAAGAGGATCAGGAACCGTTTTCCACTTGCAAACATATGAAAAGTTTTCCGATTGTAAATTGAATTCAAAACCTTTTGATGAGATGCCAAACTTGAAAGACTTTTCAGTAGCCTGCTTATATTTGAAATCGAGATTGATTTTGAAACAGCCATGCAAAGACAGTTAATACGAGTTCCAACAAAAAAATTTTTACCAGGTTTATCACTTTTGATCCTGCTCATTGGTATAGGCTGCAACAGGACTCAAGTGCAAATAAAGAATGAGCTTACTGAGTTGCCATTAGCTTTTGCAGAGGGATTTGGCATATTTCAAGGTGAAGGATATAAAGTTGTTGAGCTGTACAAAGCTTTTCCAAATGAACATCCCACCTACCGTTACCTGGTATTGGAAGATCCAGGAGCAACACCTGATATAAATGGGTTTGATGCAGTGATTAAATTGCCGGTAGATAAGGTAGTGCTTACCTCTACCACTCAAATCCCCCATTTGGATTACCTCAATTGTACAGATCTTCTGGTAGGTTTTCCGCAGTTGGATCTAATTTCATCTGATCAGGCGAGAAAAAGAATTGCTTCAGGGCAGGTCAAAGATCTGGGATCTGGGGCTCAGACCAATATTGAACAGGTCATTGATTTGGCGCCTGACTGGATGATGATCTCTACGCTAGGAGAAGATCTTAAATATCTCGATTTATTGAAAAAAGCTGATATACCTGCAATCTTGAATGGTGAATATCTCGAACAGCATCCATTGGGAAGAGCAGAATGGATCAAGCTGACTGGAACCTTAACTGGACGTTATGAAGAAGCAGAGGTGGCTTTTGCTGAAATAGTCTCTGCATATGAGGAAGCCGTACAAGCTGTCTCAGACGTGCATCACCAGCCAACAGTTATGGCCGGAGTCATGTACAAGGACATTTGGTACGTGCCTGGTAGTGATTCTTGGGGAGCGAGGTTATTGGAAGCTGCAGGTGGGAAATATATTTTTGAGGCACAAAAGGGAACAGGAAGTGTTCAACTGAATTACGAATATGTATTGGACGAAGCGGAGGATGCGGAATTTTGGCTAGGAGCTTCAGATTATACTAGCTTGGCAGCAATGGCAAAAGCTGATCCTAGGTACAAACATTTTAAGGCATTTCAACATGGAAATGTCTATACTTACACCCTCAAAAAAGGGCCTACAGGAGGAATAGCATATTTTGAGCTCGGATATCTACGTCCGGACCTTATCTTAAAAGATCTGATCAAGGTATTACACCCGGGCCTATTGCCTGATTATGAATTGTACTTTTATCAAAAACTTAATGATCAATAAATTCAGGCATAATCCTATTTTACTGATTAGCTTCGGTATACTGATAGCGACTCTGATCTTTGTGATAAACCTAAGCATAGGTTCTGTACATATTCCATTTGCTGAACTTACAGGAAGGCTTATCGGTAAAGCTTTCTCCAAAAGTAGCTGGGAGATCATTTTAATGGAATATAGACTTCCAAAAGCTTTTACAGCAATTCTTGCTGGCATTAGTCTCTCTATTTCTGGTCTACAGATGCAGACTTTCTTCAGAAATCCACTGGCAGGGCCATATGTTCTAGGCATCAGTTCTGGGGCTGGATTAGGTGTTTCATTGCTGCTTTTGGCTGGTTCTGCCTTTGGCTGGTCCTTTTATAGCGGAGGAATTGGAATCTGGTCCATCGTCATGGCTGCAAGTGGCGGGTCGGTTTTGGTGCTGCTTTTGATGAGCTTGACGGCATGGAAGGTAAAAGACAGCATGACTTTGTTGATCATAGGTCTGATGTTTGGCTCGGCAGTATCCGCAGTGATATCGGTGATGGCGTATTTTTCTAATGCCGAACAGTTGAAAATGTTCACAGTGTGGTCCATGGGGAGTCTTGGGAATACACCTTTAGATCAACTTGCAATTTTTATTTTAGTAGTGATCATAGGCCTAATCCCCATGGTAGTAAAATTAAAATCGTACAACGCGATGCTACTGGGAGAAGCATATGCAGAAAGTATGGGGGTAAATGTCCGAAATTTAAGGTGGTCAATGATTTTTAGTACAGGTATTTTAGCAGGAAGTGCCACAGCCTTCTGTGGCCCTATAGCATTTATCGGGATTGCAGTCCCGCACTTGGCCAGATTGGTCTTCCAAACAGGAGATCATAGGCTATTATTTCCTGCATCAGCCATAATCGGTACAATTGTTCTGTTGGTTTGTGATGCTGTAAGCCAGCTTCCTGGCAGTTCCCAGACTTTGCCCATCAATGCCGTAACCTCACTTGTAGGTGCACCAATGGTCATTTGGCTAATCCTCAGGAGAAATTTTAGCAAGGAATTCTAAAGATGGAACAGGACCTGCATCATATCATTCTTCAGGCAACACAGCTACAGTTGGGCTATCGCCATGGCAAAAAAACCATTACAGTAGCCGAAGCGGTCAATTTCAAGCTGAAAAAAGGAAAACTCACCTGCTTGCTTGGCCCAAATGGTGTAGGAAAATCCACTTTGGTCAAAACAATTATGGGTCAGCTTCCTATTCTTGGAGGACAAGTGCTTTTGGAAGGTCAGCCGATCGGTAAAATGGCTACTACACAAATTGCCCAAAAAATTTCAGTAGTTCTGACTGACAAAATTACTACAGCCACGCTCAACGTAAAGCAGCTGGTAGAACTTGGTAGAATCCCCCATACAGGATGGTTGGGTACTTTATCAGATGAAGATCACCACCAGATCACACAAGCCATCAGTAAGACCAATATCAGCTATCTCAGCAATCAAAAATTAAGTGAACTGAGTGACGGGCAACTGCAAAAAGCAATGGTAGCAAGAGCTTTAGCGCAAGATGGGGAAATCATCATTCTAGATGAACCTACTGCACACCTTGATTTGATTAACCGGTATGAAATCATGCACCTCCTTAGGGAAATCGCAAAATCAAAAGGAAAAGCGATACTAGTAGTGACCCATGACTTAGATATCGCCATTGAAACTGCTGATGAGTTTTGGTTGATGCAATGTGGCCTCCCTTTAGAACAGGGGACTCCGGAAGATTTAATCTTGAACGGAAAAATCAATCTACTCTTGCCCGATGGGAAACTGACATTCGAGAAAAGTTCAGGTAAGGTGCAGCCTACAGTTAATTTTAACTACCCTCCTATGGAAGGTCCTATTGAATTGCTGAACTGGCTTCGATTAGCACTTCGAAAAAGAAATCTAACACTTTATGATTCTTCACTCCATTTTTCTGTACAGGAGCACCCTGTTCAATTCACCTATTTTTTAGCTGGGAAATCTGCCTCTAACACTTCCCTATCCGAACTCCTGGATCAGTTGGAAAGAGATTTATCCATCACTTCAAATCAAGGTCCAAATTCCCTGTAAAATCAAAAATAAACGGAATTAAAAACATACCAAATTGGTATATATTCAAATTTAACAAATTATCCTCCGTTTTTTTAAATAAAAGGATTAAATTATTCCTTCTTTTAGCACCCACCACAGCTGCGCTCAATGGTCGAAAACACACCAATTGTTAAAAAGCCAAAGGGATCCTTGAATAATTTTAATTCAAAAGGTCTATTCCTCAAACTTCTCATGCTCTTGCCATTATTTGCATTAGCACAAGAGTCACCTATGATCGATAGCTTAATTCAGGAACTAAAGAACGCAAAAAGAGACACGAATCAAGTTTGGATATATAGAGATCTTGCTTATTACCATCTTGAACTGGACTTGGATACTGCAGTAATTTACAGTCAAAAAGGATTTGAACTAGCTGAGGAATTGAATTTTATTAAGGGACAAATCTGGACCATTTACCAACAGGCACTGGCACATGAATTTGCTGACCGGTTCGATGATGCCATGGCTGCTTATGAACATGCATTAGCATTGGCAAAACAAATTGTTGATCAAGTCGCTATGGCCAAGATTATGAATTCCATGGGTGTGGCAAATTATTATCAAGGGCAGTTGGATAAGGCGCTTTTTCATTATTTAAAGGCACTTGAATTAAGCGAAGATACAAATTACCTAGAAGGAAAAGGACAGGCCTTGAACAATATGGGGGTAATTTACCGACAACGCAGACAGTTTTCCAAAGCTTTAAGTGTCTACCAAAAGGCAATAGAAATTAAAAAGCAACAAAACGACCATGCGGGATTGCTGAATGCCCATTATAATCTTGGCTTGCTGTACAGCTATACATCAGATTTTCAATCCAGTTTTGAAGCTTTTGAAGAAGCAAGTATGTTAGCTGATACCCAGCAAGACCAAAGAGCTATTGCAGAAATCAACATAGGTAAGGGTGTAGCCTTATACAACTTGGGTAAAGAAAAAGAAGCAAAAGTTTACCTCGCAAATGGTCTTCAAAATCTAAAAAAAGACAAACCTCATGAAAAAGCTTCAGCCCTTGCATATTTAGGAATTCTGGAGATCAAGTCAGGAGATGGCATTAAGGGGATGGAGAAGCTTGATCAGGCACTAGCTATGGTCAGCACAAGCGGAAGACTTGAATTGAAAAGAATGGTGTTGAAAGAAATGGCTATTGCCAATGAACTAATAGGTAACGCTGAAAAATCCATTGATTTCTGGAAAGCCTATACACACCTGAATGATTCCATTCTCTCCGAGCAACAGCATTGGGCTTTGGAAGAACTTCAAGTTAAATATGAGGCCATTGAAAAAGATAAAAAAATCAATGCCCAGTTGGCAGAGATCCAACAGGAAAAAAGCAAAAAAATCACTCTTGCCATTGTCGTAGGGTTAGCTTTCCCCCTACTCATGATTTTCATTTATTTTCAATATATCAAAGGGAATAACCATTTTTCTAAGTTAGTCACTGTCAATAAAAATTCCCATTTAACACTTGATATCACTAAGATCAACGCCTGTATCCCTTCCAAATTGACTCCTAGGGAAGCAGAGATTGTCCTGCTTGTTGAAAAAGGGATGACCAATCATGAAATTGCAGAAGCACTGTTTGTAAGTGAAAACACTGTAAAGACACATCTCAAAAATATTTTTGTCAAAACAGAGGCTCAAAACAGGACAGATTTGATACACAAAATGAGGCTTATACAGTGATTTTGGCGAATTTCACTCTTTCGGGTGATAGAGAAAAATAGCAAAAACTTCAATTTGGGTTAAAATTTCTTTACCCATTTATGAAAAAAGCTTTAAGAATCTTTGCCTTCATCCTTTCAGGATTGATAATCATTGCCGTTGCAGCAATGGCATATATTGCAATCGCACTACCCAATGTAGGAGAGCCTCAATCAGATTTGGTGGTAAGCATTACCCCTGAAAAAGTAGCTCGGGGCAAATACTTAGCCAATCATGTAATGCTTTGTATCGACTGCCATTCCCAACGTGACTTTTCCCTGTTTTCGGGCCCTCCTATACCTGGAACTGAGGCTACAGGCGGTGAAAGATTCACTAAAGACCAAGGTTTCCCAGGCGAATTTGTTTCACCAAACATCACACCACATGGTCTTGGTGAATGGACTGACGGAGAACTCCTCAGACTGATCACCACGGGTGTAAATCGCAATGGAGAAGCGATTTTCCCTGTAATGCCCTACCATTCTTATGGAAAGGCAGATCAGGCAGATGTGGAAGCTGTAATCGCCTACATCAGAAGCTTAGATCCCGTAGAGACTTCACATCCAAGGTCTAAAGTTGATTTTCCTTTCAACCTGATCCTAAAGACAATGCCGGAAAAAGCAAGCTTCACAGCTTTGCCGGAACCTAGCGACCTCATAGCCTATGGCGGATATTTAGCAAACGCCGCAGCCTGTGCAGATTGCCATACCAAATTTGAAAATGGAGGCTATGTAGGTCAAAAACTTGCAGGAGGGAGGGTTTTTGCTTTTCCAGAAGGGATCTTAACATCCCCGAACCTGACCCCACATCCAAGTGGATTAGGAAATTGGGATGAGGAAATGTTTGTTCAACGCTTCAAGATGCATGACCCGGCACTATATCCAACTTCAAAAGTAAAGCCTGGGGATTTTCAGACCATTATGCCTTGGGTGATGTATGCCGGGATGAAAGAGGAGGATCTCAAGGCCATCTTTGCTTACCTCAAATCATTGCCTCCTGTGGAAAACTATGTAGAAAAATTCAAACCCAATACTTAACAAGCAAAAAGGCTGTCAGATTGGACAGCCTTTTTCAATAAAACGCATCTTCAAAATGCTTAAAATTCAGGTTCCCCTTAGCATCCTTATACACTCCCACTATATCAAATCGAATATCCTTATGCCAATTTTGTTCATGGATATAATGGTCAGCGGCTTTGACCAAAAGTTTACGTTTTGTGGCATCCACAAATTCCTCCGCATAACCAAAACCTGTTCCGCTTCTGAACTTCACCTCCACAAAAACCAAAAGGCCTCTATATTCTAAAATCAGATCAATTTCCGCATGTCCGTGGCGATAATTAGCCTGTCTGAAAACATAGCCTTTACCTGTCAGCCATTCCTTGGCCAAATCTTCGGCTTCCTTTCCGATTTCATTGTGTATAGCCATTGCAGAATTGATTAACTTTGAACATCAAATTAACCTGGGCCTACTACATGTACAGATAGAACCTTACGCATTTCAATCTTGTTCGATAGTAGCCAAAGCAGCAAAAACGTGAATCAATTTATCAATAAAAAAGTAAATTTCATCGACTTAGGTCTAAAGGACTACAAGGAGACTTGGGATTTTCAGGAAGTTTTATTTGCGGAGACCGTGTCAAGAAAGATTGAGAACCGTAAAGTTGAGCCTGAACAGCAACGTCTCACGGACAACCACCTCATCTTTGTGGAACATCCCCATGTCTACACCTTAGGCAAAAGCGGGGAACTGGAGCATTTGCTTCTTGATGAGGAGGGGCTGAAAGAAAAAGATGCGACTTTTTATAAAATCAACCGTGGCGGGGATATCACTTATCATGGACCTGGCCAACTGGTCGGTTACCCTATTCTGGACCTTGATAATTTTTTTACAGATATCCACAAGTACTTGCGGTTATTGGAAGAATCCATCATCCTTACTCTTGCCGAGTATGGCATTGCAGCAGGTAGAATAGAAGGGCTTACAGGAGTTTGGCTGGATCATGAGGCACAGCAAAATCCCCGAAAAATCTGTGCTTTGGGCGTCAAATCCAGCCGCTGGGTGACCATGCATGGATTTGCATTTAATGTAAATGCGTCATTGGACTACTTCAATAACATTGTGCCCTGTGGTATAGCTGACAAGGCTGTGACATCACTCCAACAAGAACTCGGTGAGCCTGTAGCGATGGAGGAAGTCAAGGAAAAAGTAAAAAAACACATCGTTGCATTATTCGAAATGGAACTGGTAACAGAAGGAATTCCAGAATCAGCAGCAAAAGTATTTGCCAAATGAAAAAAGACATCAGATTTGATCCAGTGACAGGAGTCAAAATAGCTATTGCAAGAACGCAAACTGAATTTGGAGATGAGTGGGCAGTCTACATCATCAACCTCAACCTTATCGAACTCAAGACCGTGATGATTACTTCAAAAGGCTATGGAACCATAGCAGGTGAAGAAAGGAAAACATCAATATTGAGACATGTCATTGAAGAACTTGGCCCACAGTCCATGGCAAAAATCGAACCTATAGACCCAGCTCTTTTTTCCTTGAACAATGAATACTGGGTAAGCTATTACATTCTTGATCAGATATTTGACAAAAAGTTTATCTTTACTGTAGGCAGCATGGATCCCTCCAACATTTCGTTCATCCCTGAATTGGGAATGGAGGGTGTATTGCACAGATAAAGAAAAACTATGGTCGGATTTTTTGAATTTCTGTCTAATGTCCTATTTCTGGATATAGAAACTGCTTCTCAAACAGCAAATCTTGAAGAACTCCCGGTAAGGCTACAGGAAGAATGGTTGCGAAAAGAGCTTCACATCAATGGAAAGGAAAATCCCACCGATCCTGGCAGTCTGTATTTCAATAAAGCCGGCATCTATGCGGAATTTGGTAAAGTCATCTGCATAGGAGTTGGGTATTTCCATTATATCAAAGACGAAGATAGACTGGAGCTGCGAACAAGAAGTTTCTGCGCTGCCACAGAAAAAGAAACCTTGGAAGGATTTTCAAATCTTCTGGAAAAGAAAAAATGGTATCTATGCGCACATAATGGTAAGGAATTTGACTTCCCATTCTTATGTAGGCGCTTATTGGTCAACAAACTGCCTTTGCCCGAACCACTACAGATAGCAGGCAAAAAACCTTGGGAAGTCCGACACTTGGACACGTTAGAGTTATGGAAATTCGGTGATTACAAACACTATACAAGACTTGAACTCCTTGCAGCTTTGTTTGATATCCCTACTTCTAAAGAGGGTATTGATGGTTCTGAAGTCAATACCTTTTATTACGAAAAAAAAGACATTGAAAGCATACGCCTTTATTGCATTCGAGACGTAGTCGTCACAGCAAAGATATATCTGGCATTTCAGGGATATTTTCCTGAAAAAGAAATCAAAGAGGTCAATACAGATATTCAGCCTAAAACAAAAGAAACTTCTAATTCATAACCTTCTGCCCAATTTCACACAAGAAATTGGAAATCAGCAAGATCAACACCCCAATCCCTCCTCTAAAATTTGTTCAGGAACCAAAATTACCAACTTATCCTTATCATGATAAGGTCGCGGTTCCATGTTGCCACCTTGAAAATCAAAGGATCCTCATTTTTTTATCATTTGAATCTTTATGATATTGGGCAAAATGAAGGATTGCAACAAATCGCATTGGATTTTAACATGCGGTGATTCTTTAAAATTAAAATTTTTATGGGAAGAAAATCAGATAAATATAGCAAGCGCGGAAGCGACAATAAAGACAAAACAAAAGATTCAGGACAACTGTCTCAGAAAATCCTGAACTTCTTAAACAATAACTATGGGCAGGAATTCAACATCAAGCAGCTGATCAAAAAATTGGAAATTAGGGATGCTAAAGCTAAAAGTGAAGTTGAACCTATCCTCAACAAGCTTACCCAATCAGGGACTGTGTACAAGACCCCGCGCAATTATTACGCTTCGGCAAGTGATCCTGAATTTATTGAAGGTGTGGTAGACTTTGTCAACGCCCGGTTTGCCTATGTCATTCCTGATGCCAAACACAACATCAAGGAAGACATCATGGTCAAAGAGGCTGACCTAAAGCATGCCCTAGATGGAGATAGAGTTCGGATCATGATCTACCCAAACAAAGGTAGATCCGGAAGACAAGAAGGTAAAGTGCTTGAAATACTTGCGTCTACTCGAGATGAATTTGTAGGAAGAGTGGAAATTTCACCACGATTTGCTTTCGTAGTGGCAGATTTTAAAAAGATGCATTATGACATCTTCGTACCCAAGCATGAACTAAATGGAGCAGAACACAACCAAAAGGTAGTTGTAAAACTCACCGAATGGCGTGCAGATGACAAAAACCCAACTGGAAAAATCACCAGAGTCCTGGGGAAAGCCGGTGTTCATGAGGTAGAAATCCATTCTATTATGGCAGAATTCGGCCTGCCCTTTGAATACCCCGAAGCGGTAGAGGAAGAAGCCAATGCAATACCAGAAGCAATCAGCCATGAGGAAATCAACAACCGCAGAGACATGCGGGACATCCCTACCTTTACAATTGATCCAGTAGATGCCAAGGATTTTGATGATGCGATTTCTTATCGAAAACTTGAAAATGGCAATTATGAAATCGGTGTTCACATCGCAGATGTCACGCATTATGTGAAGCCAAAAACTTTGCTTGAAAAAGAAGCCTTTGACAGGGCAACTTCTGTGTATTTGGTGGACAGGACCATTCCGATGCTGCCAGAGCGGTTAAGTAACGGCCTATGTTCCCTCAGACCCAATGAGGATAAACTTACCTTTTCCTGCGTATTTGAAATGGATGACAACGGAGATGTCCTAAATCAATGGATTGGCAGGACAGTGATCCATTCGGACAGGAGGTTTGCATACGAAGAAGGCCAGGAAAACATTGACAATCAATCAGGCGATTTTTACGAAGAACTTTCCCACCTCAATGAACTGGCGAAAAAACTGAGGAAAAGGAGATTTGACAAAGGCGCAGTAAATTTTGAGACCGTAGAGGTCAAGTTCAAGTTGGACGAAAAAGGAACTCCCTTAGGCCTGATGGTCAAAGAGCGGAAGGATATCCACAAATTAATTGAAGAATTTATGTTGCTGGCCAATCGAACAGTAGCAGAATTTGTCTTTAACAAAAACAAAGGTAAGGATACATTTGTATATAGGATACATGATCAACCGGATGCTGACCGGCTGGAAACATTTGCTAATTTCGCCAAAAAATTTGGCCATGAAGTCAAGTTGGATGAAGGTACAAGGATTTCTACTGCACTAAATAAGCTCATGGATGAGATTGTAGGCAAACCTGAGCAAAATGTGCTCGAGCAGCTTGCTATCCGGAGTATGGCCAAAGCCAAATATACCACTGAGCCAAAAGGGCATTTTGGTCTTGCATTTAAACACTACACCCACTTCACCTCTCCTATCAGAAGGTATCCTGACATGATGGTTCATAGGCTTCTGCAGCATTATCTGGACGGAGGTAAGTCCCCCGAAATGGAAGCCTGGGAAGATCGCTGTCTCCACTCCTCTGAGCGGGAGAAAAGAGCTGCTGATGCAGAACGAGCCTCGATCAAGTACAAGCAGGTGGAATTCATGTCTCTTGCTGAAGACAAAGAATATCCAGGTATAGTCACTGGCGTGACTGAGTGGGGTGTTTTTGTAGAAATCACCGAGACCAAGTGTGAAGGCATGATCAGGGTGCAGGACATGGATGATGATTATTATGAGTTTGACGAAAAAAATATGCGTCTGATTGGAAGCAAAAGCAAAAAGATGATCACATTGGGAGAGAAAGTGAGTGTCCGAGTGGTAGCGACCGATATTGACAGAAGAACAATCGACCTGGAATTTGCCGATAAAAAAAATGAACCAAGAAAAAAGCGTTGAAACAATTTTAAAGGATTTAGAACTTCATATCCAACAATTCACATACGGCACTGCACCTGTCGAGCTTTATGAACCCATTACCTATCTGATGAGTTTAGGCGGAAAACGCATCCGGCCTTTGCTCACCTTAATGGCTTATAGCCTATTTAAAGAAGATTATAAGCAAATTCTCACCCCTGCTATGTCGGTAGAGGTTTTCCACAATTTTACACTGATGCATGATGACATCATGGATAATGCACCTTTGAGAAGAGGCCAAGCTACTGTTCATGAAAAATGGAATGCCAATACCGCAATTCTTTCTGGGGATGTGATGCTTGTGAAAGCATATGACATGTTGCTTGGAATAAATGCGGAGAAACTACCGACCATCTTGCGGCTGTTCAACAAGACTGCAGCTGAAGTTTGTGAGGGACAACAGTATGATATGAATTTTGAAACCTGTGCTTCTGTTTCGGAAGCGCAGTACATTGACATGATCAGGCTGAAAACGGCTGTTCTGCTTGGTTTTTCGCTTCAATTCGGAGCGCTATTGGCTGCGGCACCTCAAGAGGTTGCAGATAGGCTCTATGACTTCGGTGTCAATATCGGCATAGGATTTCAGCTTAAAGATGATCTCTTGGATGTCTATGCAGACAAAGCCAAATTTGGCAAGCAGGTCGGAGGAGATATCATTGCCAACAAAAAGACATTTTTGCTGATCAAAGCCAAAGAATTGGCAAGTGGGGAGCTGGCTGCTGACTTAGAATCATGGCTGAACAAAACATCATTTGACAAAAATGAAAAAGTCAACGCAGTTAGAAAAATTTATGATGACCTTGACATTCAGGCACTGACAGAAAACAAAATGCAGCACTATTTCAATACAGGTTTTGACCTTTTAGAACAGCTACAGGTGGAAAACATTGACGCTTTGGCCAACTTAAAGAAATTGACCCAAGACCTGGTTTATAGAGAGAAATAAGTATCCATGGACATATCCGGCACACTGATCATCATCGCCATTACCTGCCTCACCTCTTATTGGGCTTGGCAAAAGCCAGAATTGTTGAATAGGTGGATGTTTACACCATATCAGATCAACAAATATGGACAATGGGATAGGTTCATCCTATCAGGATTTATCCATAAAGACGGCACACACCTGCTATTCAACATGTTTACCTTTTACTTCTTTGGAGGAGTTGTAGAGCGGTTTCTGCTATACAAGTTTGGTTTTGTGCCAGGAATGGTAGCTTATGTGACATTCTACCTGGCAGCCATAGTAATTGCTGATATCCCCACCTACTTAAAACACCGTGAACACACCTACTATAGAGCCTTAGGTGCATCAGGTGGGACATCTGCGGCTGTGTTTGGCAGTATAATTCTTATGCCATTGTCTGACATTTGTCTTTTTGGATTGCTTTGCCTTCCAGGTTTTATCTTAGGTGGTTTGTTCCTGTTGTATACCTTTTATAGAGCTAGACATGGTGAGGATGGAATCAATCATGACGCACATTTGTATGGAGCCTTATTTGGAATAGCAGTAATTTTGCTCCTATCACCACAGAGCGGAATTAATTTCTTGGAGGAAATAAAAAACTTCAGGCCTTTTTGACCTGAAGTTCAATAAAATGTATTGTACTTTTTTTATTAATTTATTTAGCTTTTTGTAGCTGCTTTACATTTTTGTCTGTTACTGATTTCACCAAGGGAACCCAATTTTCCCCTTTGTCTTCGGCAAAAACATCAGGTCCTGGAATCCCAACACGCATACCCACAATACGGGTTGCAGAGGGACCATCGCCTTCAATATTAAAATAGACATCAACTGCATTGATATCATGGGTAAAGCGCTGCAATTTATCTATGCATTTGCGGATTTCCATCTGAATAGCATCACCTATCTCTACTTGAGGGGCTTGGACATCGATTTTTATTCCCCTGTAGTTTTCTGTATAATTCATGGTCGTATTGGTTTATTTGATACTTTAAAATACGGAATTCATCCCGAAACGGCTATATTTTTGCCATAAAATGTCATTAATTACTTGCAAGACCTTGATCTTCCACTAGATAATTTTCTTGCTAAATTACACCACTTGAATTGTGGTCTTGTAGCTACAACTCGAGTGATTTTTGCGTTAGCAAGTTTATCTTTTAAAAATTCTTGCTATAAAAATTATGACAAGCGTGATGATCACCACTACAATCAATCCGGTCCACACTCCTGCTTCAAATATATCTGCAATAGCGCTACAACCTGTAAAAACAGTGGAGAGCAGGAATAGGAGCAAAAGGTTAAGGCTATGTCTTTTTTTCATGGGAACTTACTTTAGGTTAAAACAGAGAAATCCTTAATGATTCTCTCCTTAAAAAAATTACAAACCTGATGCCTCTATGCCTCTGTGATGGCAATCCTGAAAAACCTACAGTAAATAAGATAAAAAAAGCCCTCCACAGGGAGGGCTTCTGTATTGGATTTATTTAATCTCCTTGACGACATTATCGACCAGAATCTTGATGTGGTCTTTATGTGCTTTAGAGGCCAAGTCTCCATTGGCATTGCTGACTTTACCCTTGATGTAGTTGAGGTTGTACAAAGCAGCTGATCTTGAAGCATGACTGTACCGTGCGCTATTAGGGCCCGTTACCATACCTTTAAGCATATTGACATATTCGACTTGAAGGTTCTGTCTGAAAGAGTTGACGTTACCACTGATATCAGCATCAAACACAGCCTTCGTCAGATCGTGCATGAAATTAGCCATTTTGTATTGGTTGCCATACAATTCACTGTCCACCATCCGCTGAAGTGTGCTAGGATGCATCACGTGCATCAGGACACCACGCTGACTGTTGAGCACTTGTTGATGGATTTTAGGATCTTCAGTTCCTGAGAAGAAATTGAATCCTCTCCGTTGTCTTGATAGATAATTGATCAGATCGGAAGGAATGTCATAGGCATTGGGTGCAAAAACATGTTTGCTAAGCGCATTCATAGCTCTTTTCTGATCTTTGAGGCTTACAGGAGTATAAGGCTGTGTTGCTCCTTCCTGTCCTGCCATGGATCTGTCTACATATACTCCTCCGATAAATCTTGAAATCACCCCACCTGCGGTGGCATATTGCCCCATAAGTACATTGTAGGCTTGGGTCAGCTCTTGGTAAGACTCACCTTCTTTGCTGTATTTGCTTTTCAAGCTACCCATAAGGTCCTTTACCGTTTCCATCATGTGGATGGAGTACCCGATTTGATCATTGGAAAGATCCCCGATCATCACTCTTGGGTCAATTGCCTTACCAGGCGCACGCATGTCATCTGCATCATTGCCGAAGATCAATTCTGGCTTGGTAGACTGGGCAAGGAGTTTTTGTTTTTCTTCTTCAGAGGCAAATGGTGTATACCCAAATTGAATTGCCCATACATCATAGGGTCCAACAGTGGTAGAGAAATAGTGTCCTTGCATTGCCTTATCTTTAGTCAAGTTGATCGCCAGATAATCCATAACTGAACCTGTCAGCGCCTTGCCTTTGATAAATTCCTTGTCAGCAAGCTGCTCCGGTGAGAAAAGCTGTGAAGCTTTCATGTTGTGGTTGAGACCTAAAGTATGGCCTACCTCATGCATGATCAGTTCTTCCATAGCTTCTTTTTTCATCCCTTCAAGTTCTAGAGCTGAAGCTCCATGTGCTCTGAGAAAAGCCTGTCCAAACATCATGTTGTGCTGCAAATGGGTTCCAACCATACAGAATTTGCTGTGGTCATGTGGAATCGCACCTTCTTCATAGGCAGCAGCGTCACCAAATAGTTTGGAGTAAATATCCCTATTTGTCAGATAAACATATTCAAGCATGATATCCGCACCAAGGATCTGACCTGTACGGGGATTGACAAAGCTCGGACCATATCCACCAAATGGAGGATTTGGGGAACTTGTCCATCTGAGGACGTTGTATCTGATATCGCCAGCATCCCAATCTGCATCATCAGGCTGAACTTTTACTACCATGGCATTTTTAAAACCTGCCTTTTCAAAGGCTACATTCCATTGTAACACAGCGTTTTTGATGATATCCCTCCATTCTAAAGGAGTGGAGTTTTCTATCCACCAAACAATGGGTTCTACAGGTTCTGAAACGGCAGCTTTAGGATCTTTTTTTCTAAGGTCCCAGCGATGAATGAGATCCCTGAAAGGAGTTGCACTCATGGAGGTCATGTCATTCACTTCAGTAGTAAAATAACCAACCCGAGGATCATCAAAACGAGCCTCATATCCATTGTCAGGCACTTCAATCAAGCTATGATAGACTTTGATGCTCACGTTTCTTCCATCAGTGACGGCAGCTGAGCCACCATTGAGGACAGCTGGATTGGTATATACATACTCAATAGCCAAATCTGTGTTTTTGGCATAATTGCGAAGTGCCAACACCTTGGTTTTTTCACTGTCCAAATTGCCCAGTTTGAAATCAAATGGTGATTGGGTTGGATATGAAGGTGGCTTGACCTGAGAGAAAGTTTCTTTAAGAAAAAGATTATCTGCTTTAATCAGCAAAAGCCCTGAGGCATCTTCTTCTGTTTCTATTTTGGCACTTGCCATTACACCTTGACTGATATTTGCTCCAGCAGCCCTACTGAGTGGGTTGTTAGGATCAAAATAGTAGGCGGAATTCTGGGTGACAAATTCAATCCTGTTGAAGTAGCGTTCAATCTTAAAGATTTTGTTTTCTCCATAAGCGCCCCGGAAAGAAGATGCATCCACTACTCCATCTGCTATTTGGCTGAAATAGATAAATTCTTTTCCCAATTGTTCTTTTGACACAACCATCTTAAGTTCCCCGCTAACGGTGTCTTGGTAGAAAGTGAAAAGGCCTTCAAATTTTTTATGTCCTTTAGTGAGTTCAGCGATAGATTTCTTGTCGCTTTTTTTCTCTGGAGCAGGTGTAGCGGCAGGTGTTACCGTTTCCTGTTTCTTCTTTTTGCGTTGGGCAAAAGCATCCTGACTAGGCGCTGAAAATGCCGTCAACAAAAGCAATGCAGCTATGGTAAAGCTTTTTGTGGTTTTAAACATATAGTGTTCTCTTTATCTGCCTACAAATTACCCGAATTTTTGGAATGAAGTATTTAAAAAGTGAGCAGCGCATGAATAAGGTTAAGAATTTAACTTCTTTTCACTGAATTGGGATGGAGCTAAGGTTAGATAATCTTAAAATATCCTCTGCTTAGCCGGTGCATTCCTCCTCAACTTAAGAAAGACCACTTAATTAAAGACAAGGTTGAGATTCCCTTAGCATTTTTAGCGTTCCATTACCACCTAAAGCCTTTTTTAAAAAATTTCAAAACCTGCATTTGCAAACGTTATTTTGAAGATTTTTTTAGATTCTTCCCTCATTATCATTTTTATATTTTATATGACAATATATTTACTCTATAAATATTTTGACTTTAATGGATTTATAATATTAAAGTTTTGTCTCAATCAAGTAGTAATACTACCTATCCATTTATAATTTGATTCCTTTTTATATAAACCAAAAAATACATAATAAAACAAATACCCAAATAAGATCATGAAAAAATAACTCAGTAAGGACTTCAACAAATCAAATTAAAATAAGAACCCAAAGACCTATGAAAACATCAGAAAACACCTCTTAGTCAGATTACATGCTCCTAACTCGAGCTTTTCTAAACTAACCCTCAACAACAAAATTTTTAATTCTATTATGAAAAAAGATCATGAAAAAATCAATACAAAATATTTTCAATGTGTCGCTTCTAAGTCTTGTATTACACCTGTATTCGACTGATTTGCTTTTGGCTTCTGAAGAAAGTATTCCTTTTAACAAGGATGTACAAATCTCAGTTTCAGGCATTGTATTGTCCGCAGATGATAATGAACCATTGCCTGGTGTGAATATAACAGAAAAGGGCACTGTGAATGGAACGGTAACTGATATTAATGGCAAATTTACCTTTAACGTATCGAGCCAAAACAGCACACTTGTATTTTCATTTATTGGATTTGAAAAACAGGAAATAAGGGTAGGTACCAGAAATACCTTCAATATTTCCTTAAAGCCTGATTTGAGCCAATTAAGTGAAGTAGTGGTGGTAGGGTATGGAACCGTGAACAGGTCAGACTTAACCGGATCAGTTTCATCAATTTCAGAAAAGGATCTTCAGATTGGTTTAAACGCTTCATTGGATCAGATGATGCAAGGAAGAGCTCCAGGTGTTCAGGTGATTCAGGCATCTTCCGCACCAGGAGGTGGTGTTGCAGTAAGGATCCGAGGTGGCAATTCAATCAGTGGTGGTAACGAACCTTTATATGTCATAGATGGCTTTCCTGTCTATAACAGCGGGAATGAAGTAAATCCAGGAGGAGGTCAATTTAACGAATTTAGAGTGGCACCAAATCCTCTGGCTTCTATCAACCCTAATGATATAGAGTCCATAGAAATACTTAAGGACGCTTCCGCAACAGCAATATACGGTTCAAGGGGTGCTAACGGAGTGGTGCTCATCACAACAAAAAGAGGAAAAGCCGGGAAAGGAGAAGTGACCTTGGATATATATCGGGGTATTCAAACAGTAGACCGAAAAATCGATGTATTGGATGCTCCAGGGTTTATGCGATGGGCAAATGAATCCGCAGCTGTCCAGAACAGGGTACCTGCTGGTGAAAATGTAGGAGCTTGGCCATTTTCTTTACAGGATATTCAAAATCCTGAATTCAACACCAATTGGCAAGATGAAATATTCAGGGCAGCTCCAGTTTCAAATTATCAACTCGGTTTCAATGGCGGGACAGAAAATATGGTATACGCCATTTCTGCAAATTACTTTTCCCAAGACGGTGTAATAAAACAATCTGGATTTGACCGATATTCTTTGAGAGTCAATTTGGATGGCAGGGTCAATGACTGGTTAAAAATCGGGAACAGTTTGACCTTAAGCCGTTCGACCAACAATCAGATTTTTGATGGTGGATCAGGAAATGCAAATGCCAGTGCCGTTCATGCAGCGCTAAATTACCTGCCTATTCTACCTGTATTTAACCCTCAAACAGGACTCTATTCCCAACGTGCAGACGCAAACAGGGCAGGTTTTGCCCCTTTTGATAGAAGGAATCCTGTCCAACTGATCGAAGAGACCACTGACATTACAGTTGCTGATAGGGTATTGGGAAATATTTTTGCTGACGCGACCATAACCTCGGGATTAACCTACAGGATTTTGCTTGGTATTGATTCAGAAACCAGGACTCGAAATTTCTATTTTTCCAATAATCTGGACCCACTAAACAGAGCATCAAACACCTCAATAGGTTCAGTAAATGCTTTTACTTGGTTAAATACGCATCAATTGAATTATCAGAAGGAAGTAGGTAAACATAGAATTAACCTTACAGGAGTTTATGAAATCCAAAGGAGAGTTGTAGACAGGACGTTTATGAGTAGAAGTCAGTTTGACAACAATGTTACAAAATTTTATTCCATTCAGGCCGGAAACGATATACCAAATGTCAGTTCCGGAAGAAATGAATGGTCTTTGGCTTCCTATATGCTTCGTGCCAACTATGTGTTCAACGACAAATACCTTGTCACCCTTACCGGACGAGCTGATGGATCTTCAAAATTCGGAGCTGACAACAGGTGGGCATATTTCCCTTCAATCGCTTTGGCTTGGAGAGCTGGAGAAGAGGCATTTATTCAGAACTTAAATGTATTCAGTGATTTAAAGGTGAGGGGTTCTGTAGGACAGATTGGCAACCAAGAAATAGGGGCATATAATTCACTTCCCAATTTTTCACTTCAAAAATACACATTTGGCGGGGTACCGGTAAATGCATATTCAATGACTAGATTGGCCAACCCAGGACTAAGATGGGAAACCACCACACAAGCTGATCTGGGTGCCGATATGGGGTTTTTAGGAGATAGGATTACTTTTTCTGTAGATATGTATTATAAAAGGACCACAGACCTTCTAATGAACTTTGAAATTCCTATAGAGTCCGGCTTTAGCACTGTCCTTGGCAACATTGGAAGTGTTGAGAATAAAGGGATTGAATTGGCATTAGGAGGCCATATTGTAAACTCCAGAAGATTAAAGTGGTATTCTGACATCAATTATTCAGTCAACAGAAACAAAGTCTTAGACCTCGGTGATACAGAACAGATAAGGGGACCAAGGATCAGTTATGATTATGGATCCGCTTTTGCCTCTGGTTCTTTTGTAAGAGTCGGACAACCACTGGGGGTGTTTTGGGGAGCAATTTATGATGGGGTATATCAAAATCAGGCCCAAATCGATGCCCATGGAGTCACGTACAATAATGGAATTATGCCTACAATAGGCTCAGGGCGATATAGGGATGTGGCTGGACCACCTGATGCAAATGGCAATCCTACCGGCCCTGATGGAATTGTCGATCAACATGACCTTACCGTAATTGGCGATCCAAATCCTGATTTCATATTTGGCTGGACCAACAGAATCACTTTTGGGAACTTCGAGCTCACTGCCTTATTCCAAGGTGTAATCGGTGGAGATGTCATGAATGTCAATAGACGAGACCTTTTTGGGGATGCTGCAGCTTTTAACCTCGCCACAGACCGGGTCGAAAATGCGTGGAGGGAGTCTAATCCAAATGCGCTTTATCCTATGATCCATGCTACTATAGGTCTGGTAAACAATACACCTGGTGGTGGAATCAGCTCTATTTTCATTGAAGATGGTTCTTTTGTGAGGCTAAGAAACCTGATGTTTGCGTACAATCTCCCAGTTTCAACCAAATTTTTCAGAGGAGGGCAAGTATATGTCAGCGGCCAGAATATCTTGACTTTTACCAGATATTCAGGATTTAACCCTGAAGTGAATCAGGCAGGACAAAATAATATCAATCAAGGAATTGACTTTGGATCTTATCCTATGGCCAGAACATATATGATTGGCATGAATCTCAGGTTTTAATCAAAACAGCTACACCATGAAAAATATAAAAATTATACTATCAGCAGCATTGACGTTTGCTTTGGTAAGTTGTCATGAAACTTTCTTAGACGAACGACCCTTTGATATCATTACAGAGTCAAATTTCTTTCAAAATCAAAATGACGCCATAACTGTAACCAACAGCATCTATCAGTCCCTCTATGGCAACTACACCAACAACCTGCTACCGCTGAATGAGTATCCTACGGAAGCTGTGACGACAAGATTAGAACTCAATTCATCCCAAGGAAGATGGGATACTTGGCAGTTTCAGGTGGGAGATTTCAGTGGAATTTATGGGGCAAGTTATATTACGATCAACAGGGCAAATATCCTGCTCGACAACATCGACAGAATCGACATGAATATTGCTTTACAAGAAAGATTAAAAGGAGAGGCTTTATTTTTACGAGCTTTATCTTACTTGAATTTAGTAAGGGTCTTTGGAGGAGTACCGATAAGAACAACTTCGACTAGCGGTGTAGATAATTTGGAACTTCCCAGAAATACCGCTCAGGAAGTTTACGATTTGGTGATCTCAGATCTTAACCAAGCCGCAGAATGGCTAACTCCAAAAACAGCTTTAACAGGTGCAAACAAGGGAAGGGCAAATAAAACTGCTGCCTATACCTTATTAGGTAAAACTTATTTAACTCGAGCCACAGACCCCTCATCCTCACAAAGTGGTGATTTTCAAAGAGCAATAGATGCCTTAAACAATGCAATAGGTGTCGGGGACAGCGACCTTTTGCTTGATTATGCTTCCATATTCCAAATTGGAAATGAGAATAATGCTGAGATAATCTTCGACATACAGCGGATCGATGCACCGGATTTAGGAGGTAACCTTACCCCTCTTTTAGCTACAGGTGTGACAAATGAGCTTTTCCAGATTCCATGGCATGATTACTTAGCAAATGTAGATTTCTACAAAACTTTCGAAGAAGGTGACAGCAGGCGAGCAGTAACATTCTATGACAGAATGCAAGTTCCTGCAAGTGCAGGAGGAGGTATAGTATATTTTGATCCCAATTTAAACCCGTTAGAAGGTTCTTGGCGGAGAGTTGACAACAATGCCCAAGTACCGGCTAGTCTTGTTGATGTTCACGTGCCCGGCTTCCGTAAGTTTGTTGACATGGGTGCCATTCAAGGCAATCGTGACAGAAATAATTACGTCATCTTACGGTTTTCTGATGTGTACCTCATGCTGGCTGAGGCAATCGCCGGCTTGAACAACGGTCCTACACCAGAAGCTTATGAATACATCAATAGAATTAGGCGACGCGCGTTTGGTGTAGACATATTTAGTCCAAACCCGCTTGTAGATCTAGCAGGCTTAACACCTGAAGCATTTACCGAAGCACTTTACAGGGAAAGAAGAAAAGAATTTGTAATTGAAGGACACGGCTGGTTTGATGGAAAACGTATGTTCGAAACCTTCAAGAGAATCATTGTGGCCTCAGCTTCCTCGGGAGGAAGTCTAGGTTTGAATAATAGGCCAAAGGCAATTATTGAAGCAAGTAGAATTGCTAACCCACGTTACTTTTTGATGCCGCTTGGATTCAACCTATTCGAAAGGAATCCTCTTCTGACTCAAAATCCCGGGTGGGAATAGATTAAATTAAGTTACGTTCTAAAAATTTGGATTGGGCAGGTAGTTTGCCTGTCCAATTTTTATACGCCCTTTAAATTAAGCTAAATAGGATACCAGAGACTGAATGCAGTACCTGCAAACGTTTCGAACAATAATTTATCAACTTTATCCTGATTTTGACACTTCAGCGGCTCTTAGCAATTATATTTATTAAAAAATTACCTATGAAAAACAAAATATTTTTAGCGCTTATCTTTTGTAGAGTTTTTCTGATTTCAGAAGGTTCCATAGCGCAGGCTGATGATTTTAAAGCAGTCAAAGCCATGGTTGATTTTACGGATAAAATTCGGCTATGGGACGGATTTGGATTTAACTATGTGGAAACTGCCCAAACATATAATTTTAAATATAATCCTCAAGATTATGGCGGATTTAAATTCCTGGATGATACTTCCAAGGCTGAAATTATTGAATTGGTGTTTGGAGAGGACGGATTGCGACCTGCTTTAGTAAAAATGTTTTTGGATCCACTCCACCAACAGGAAGAAAACGGAAAATATGATCACCAAATGACTACCACAAGTATGCGGTATTTTGTAAAAGAGGGATTGGCTAAATCATTGAGAAAAAACGAGTCCTTCCAGATCATCACTACACTTTATGCACCTCCTGCTCACATTACATTGCAAAAAGTCATGAGGGGAAGAGATCTTGATCCTGGTAAAAAGGATCAACTTGCAGATTACCTGATTGACTGGCTCCAATACCTTAAAAAAGAAAACTTTCCAATAAAGTACGTTTCCATTCACAATGAAGGCGAATCCTGGTTGAGATGGCCGCAAGATGGCACAACAGGAGGCGCATTGGATGAAGGGCATGACTATAATTTTTTCTGGGATCCTGAGCAAACTGTGAATTTTATTAATCTATTGAGGCCTAAGATGGATAGTGCAGGCCTTAGGGATATAGGAATAACAAATGGAGAATATACCAATTGGTATAGGTTTTACCACTGGGGGTTTGCAAAAGCATTGGCTTCAGACACGAAAGTTTTAGATAATCTGGCTTTGATAACTTCGCATGGATTTTACGTAGGCCCTGTTCAGTCTGGGCGCTGGCATGGTCCCCATAGCAATCTTGGAGTGGATATGCTAAGAGAAAAAAGACCAAATCTAAAATCATGGGTAACTTCTACTTCTTGGAATATTTTCGAAAATATAGGAGGAAATAGGACTGCAATTATGGATGCTCATTTTATAAAAGAAATTCATGGTAACATATATGAAGCCAAAGTAAACGGCATCATTCCTTGGGCAGGTATTCAAAACCATGATGAATGGTGGAAGCCTGACCCAAATCCGGGCACTGCTATTCGGACCTTTAGTGACGGAACGTATGAGATTCCAAAAGCCTATTATTTTTATAAGCAAGTATCAAGAGCAGGAAGACCAGGTATGGCTGTCGTTTATACAGAAGCAATGGATTCGGAATTTTCACTGATAGGTTTTGACGCTAACGACACTTCACATCCATCTGCCCTGATCATCACAAATACTGGCAAAGAAAACCGAAAAATTAGCGTAGAAATTTTTGGTGCAGGTGACATTATTTCGGCATATCGTACTACTGGTTCTGAAATCTATGCCCAAAAAGAAACAGCTAGAAAAGACCCTTTACAAGGAGAAAATCATGTTAAAATCTCTGATTTTTCACGAAAGAATGAATTTTTGGAATATCTGGCACCTGCAGGCTCTGTAACTACTTTCTATTTTAACCCTTAAATATGAGACAGGTATTACCACTAATATTGCTTTTTTGTTTTTTCTCTCCATTGCCCTTATGGGCACAAAACCTGCTGATCCAATCATTAGGAAATGAGTTAAAACAAGATGAATACAACATTATCGCTTTTCAGAAAGATTTTTCAACTGCAGGAAGCACAAGTCTTCGCAACAATGATAAAAGCAGTCTGATATGGAAAGAGCAAGGTTATTTTCAGAGGAACAGAGACTTGGGTCAAGTGTTCGTATCACCTGAAGACTTTAAACTGAAATCCATCATCCTCAGAACTGGACCTAGTCCGACTGCTATTCTAGAAAACACAGCCTCCGCAAGAATCTTTATCCAGTTTTTTGAAGTTGTCGGTGAGCCAACCATACATGACAACGGCACCAAGCCTGGAAGTAAAGCGACCCATGGCTTTACGGATAACCATAAAGGGGATGATTACATCATCGGTGTAAAATACAAGCCCATAGAAACACTTGAAGGAGGGATCTTCCCCAATATCCCGCCGACCCTCCAAAAAGGAACTGAAAATCCAGATTCAAGCGGAAAGTTGCATTACCTGAGATTCGAATTAGAGGGGTTTGATTATATTTTCAAAAAAGGAAAAAGATATGCTTTTGTATTGGGTTTTATGGATGAAGGGGATCAAATAGGTTTTACTTTAGCTAATATCAATAGGGCATCTCATGAAGACTTACCCTTTAGTCCCAAAACCTCTCCTATCAGTTGGGGTATCAGAAGAGAAGGAAACGGCGTCAATCCCCCACATTTATCTCCTGGTGAAGCACCACCGAGTAATAAAGATTTATTGAAAAGACTGATTGAGCAATCTGTTTTTCCCAAAAACAAAAAAAGATATAGAATCCCTCCAACCACTGATGGATATCCTGATGTCGACACCTATCGTGATCTGGAATATTATTTAGAAGGTAAGCATTAAGCATCAGTAGGAAATCCTGTGGATTCCCGAATGATCAACTCTGTATTTAAAATTCTGGTTTCAGGTATGAATGAGGCCCCTTCTTCTAACATTTCTATAAACAATTTAGCTGCCGTCTGGCCTATTTTATTGATAGGTTGAGAAATAGTGGAAAGACTTGGTTCAAAAATCTCAGACATTGGTTCGTTTGTAAATCCTATAACTGCTACATCTTTTGGGATATTGAAACCGTTCTTTTTGAAAACATGCATTGCTCCATAAGCTGCAGTATCACAGACTACAAATACTCCATCCGGTTGTACTGATTTAGAAAGCAGTTCTTTTGCACAAGCAATTCCACTTGCGATACTAAAATCAGAATAAACAATAAGGTTTTCATAAATTTTCTTTTTATAAAAGTTCATTGCATCTAAAAAACCTCTAAGCCTATTTTTACTCAATGAGAGATTATCTGGTCCTGTTATGTGGGCTATCTTTTCACATCCTAACTTAATCAAATGCTCGGTTGCTTTATAACCTCCTTCATAATCATTCACTTGGACTTTACTGAAATTCAAGTCACATGTTCTATTAAACAAAACTAAGGGTATACCCTTTTGCTTAAGCCTTTCAAAATGAGTAAAATCCCTTGTTTCTCTTGCTATAGAAGCTATTATTCCATCCACTCTACTAGAAAGCAACAATTCTATATTTTTTTTCTCAGCTTCATAACTTTCATTTGAATGGCAAACCATAACATGATATCCATTATTCTGAGCCACTTCCTGAATACCACTGATGGCTTGGGAATAAAAATAGGTAGTAAAACTAGGTATCAAAACCCCGATTGTCTTCGTTTTTTTTGTCACCAAACTTAAAGCAACAAGGTTCGGCTGATAATTAAGCTCCTCCGCCAATTTATGTACTGCCACTCGTGTATGTGGATTGACATCCGGTAGATCCCGCAAAGCTCTCGATACGGTTGAAGTTGAAATACTGAGTTTCTTAGCAATGTCTTTGATAGTTATACCTTCACTTTTCATCATAAGAGATTATTTTGGGTTTATACATTTACATAAAAATCACTAGTTTATCATGACACAGAATTCTAATGATTTTGGTGTTATAGATTCACTTTCTAGTAGCAACCAACTTATACTTAACAACTCCGCACCTAGAAATTTGAGAATCAATTGAGAATGATAAAAACAGTTGAGTCAACAGACCATTATTTTATTACAATCTAATTTTATTCCACTTCAAAATATCAATAAAATAGGAAAAATGTGTAAAAAACCAAAAAATAACGTTCCCGGGAACGAAGAACAAACCATTTTTATAAAAAAGTATACATGATCAAACAATTTGCTAATCCTGTAAGGGCTACAAGGCATTCCATAACTGTCCAGATCAGAAAAGTTTCTTTGACGCTGACATTGAAATACTCTTTGAACATCCAAAATCCGACATCATTAAAATGAGAAAACATTAAACTTCCTGAACCTGTGGCCAATACCATGAGTTCAGGACTGATTTGATAATGAACTGCTATTGGGAGTACAATAGGAGCAGCTGTCATAGTGGCTACAGTAGCAGAACCCACAGCAAATCTAATAATGGCTGCTATTCCAAATGCCAAGACAAGAGGGTTGAATTCAACAGATGAGGCTATTTGACCGATATAGTCATTTATCCCTGCCTGCAACAACACCTCAGAAAAGGCTCCTCCAGCACCGATAATCAATAAAATCATTGCTATTCCGGTAACAGACTTTCCCAATTGCCCTGTAAGGAAATCAAAGGAATTCCCATTTTTGATCACGAGAAAAAATGATGCAATTAAAACAGCTACCAATAAAGCTACAGTAGCTTCACTCAGGAATTTTATGAAAACCATTATATGTGCCGATACAAGCTTACCGCTCTCAGGAATTGCTGATGTATCAAAATAGGAGTGATAAAAGGCTAATGCTTCAACATCTTGAGGCACTGGCCCTATGATCATGTCCAAGAAAGTACCACCCAACATGCAAAGGACTGGCGATACTGCTACAAAAAGACTTATTCCAAAGGTCGGCAGCTGATCTGCTTTGATCTGATTGTTATCATATAAATTTGAGGGTATTTCCGGATTGACTTTGTTGAAAAACTTTGAGAGCAAAATGCCTGCAATTAAACATGCCGGGATTACAGGTCCTAGCCCTACCAAAAGGACGAAATTCAAATCTGCACCAAACACCGTTGACACGTAGGTTGGTGCAGGATGTGGAGGTAAGAAAGCATGTGCAATCGATAGAGTAGCGGCCAAAGGTATTCCTAAATACAAAAGTGGAAGTTTGGTTCTTACACAAAGCGTGTAAATTAAAGGAATCATCACCAGGAAACTGGCATTGTACATCATTGGCAAACCCACCAAAAAGCCAGTAACTAAAATTGCATATTGGACGTTTTTTAAACCAAAAGAACTGACTAGCTTGTCTGTCAATACCTGAGCAGCACCAGAAACTTCTATTAACTTCCCCAACATTGCTCCAAATACTATGACAAGAGCAATTTTTCCCATTGTGCCTCCAAAACCTTTTTGTATTGCAAAGATTATTTCTGTCAAAGGCATAAGATTTATCACCCCCACAAAAAAACAGGTTAAAATCAACCCCAAAAATGGACTGACTTTGAACTTAAACATAAGGAATAAGAGGAAAATTATTCCAAGCAAAACGGTTATTAAAGGCATCAGCTTTGGGTTTATTGCACCATATTAGCTGAATACTCTTTCAGCATCATTTGATATCTTTCATATATAAACTTTGAGAAGTTACCGCCTAAAACCCGTCGCTGCACATCCTCATTTATCATTACATTTTCACCCGAATCACCATATTCCACCGAAGCGACAACTTTCATTTCTTTTAGCAATCCTCTTAATCCATGAACATTCCATGATATTTTTCCATATGGGGCATCACTTGCAAAGTAAAGGTTTTCGTTATAGGGAGGACCTTTTTTCTCAAAACAAAGAATATCGGATTCAATATGGGTATCCCTTTTTGCACTCAAAGGAAATTTGAGGTTGCTATAAATAAGCCCCAGTTGCCGAATTCTGTGATAATTTTCTTCTGCTTCATTATAACCTGCTCCCCCACCCCCCATATGTACTGCCACAATAGGTGATTTGGGAAAAGTTTCTGCTAATTTTTTCAATGAGGAAATTGGAGTATACGGAGTATCACTTCCAATATGAAAAGCAGGAACAGCATGGAGATCCACAATTCGCTCTACTATGGCAAATACTTCTGGACTATCTAAATAAAAACTGTTTTGCGCAGGGTTCATCTTGACTATTGGAAAACCATATTCCGAAACCAATACATTTAAAGCCTTATAACAGTTTTCCAAACCTAGAGCTTTTGGGTCAACCCACCCTGCAGGGATAATCTTTTCAGGAAATCTCCTTGAAGAAATGAAGATGTAGTGATTAGCTTTCATCAACATCTCATAGTTTTTATCCTGATCATCGACATATTCGATACAGGAAGGGTTTTGCCAAGATAAGGCCATATCCACTCCACTAATTTTCATTTCATCAATAAGGTTATCAGCTGATATGGGTTTGCCTTGAAAGTAGCCTTCTGTAGAATCCATTTTGATTTTCATTGAATCACTGACCTGATCAAGATTTGATATATGCGTGTCGGCATCAATTACCAGATGATGCCCCTGATCCTCAAGGCACTTCATTTGGCGTTGAATAAACTGAATTGCTTCATTTGTCATAATTTTAATAGCTTAAGGTTTATAGGATTCTTTTGATGATATAGACAAT
>DAIPZN010000020.1:0-46946 GCA_036782195.1 Cyclobacteriaceae bacterium
AAATTAATTCACCCTACTAAAAACCTATATCTATGAGATCCTTGATTTCTAATCCAAAATGATTGCAGGAAGGTTCAGAGATTTAAATTTTTCATTATAATTTTTCAAATCTTGTCCTATTATCTCATTCATAAGAATTCTGTTAGCATCCCATTCCTTATTTAGGTCAAGCATGCGCAATTTAGCACCTGCTGTCAACCTTGGATCATGCACATCCACTGTTGCCCGCAAATCAAAATATTGGGCGTTCAGTTGGCTTGGGAAGTTGATGACATCTTGAAAATTTGCCTGTCGGGTTTCTGCCAATTTTGCCTCCCAAGAAACGATTTTTTGAATAAGGTCCAATCCTGCTTGATATAGGGATCTTGCTTCTTCTTTTTCCATGAGCAAAGTATTGAAATGTTCAATTTGGTTTTTCACCTGTCTCATTTTGTTTACAGAGGTATGGATCTCAGTTAAAGATTCAGCTGCTTTCTCCAAAAATTCCTGTTGGGCTATCCAGTCTTGAGCCGTTACATTTGTCAGATTTGGGTCTTGGATGACCTCAAAGAAGGTTTCTGATTCCATGTTTTTATAACTAAGGCGAGCCAGATATTTTCCCGGTGCAACACGGTGCCCATTATAGTCACCATAAACAAATGCATTGGGAATAGGCAATAGCGATTCACCTCGAAAATCCCATGCAAATCGATTCAAACCTTTTTTTGCTGGTATTACCTCCTTGGGAGAAGGTCCTCCTGGAAATGGTTTGAAATTATCATCTTTAATTGAAGAATAGGATCGGATCACTTTACCGTTTTGGTCAATAATCTCAAGTTTGACTTCAAGAGAATCCACTTGTTCAGGTAGGTAATAGTCCAAAATCACTCCTGTAATCGGGTTGAGTCCAATTCCTGGAGGGAGATCCATCCAAGAAGGAATATTACCTTCATATCTATAAGTGGGCTTTGGAGTGAATAGCTGAAGGCTGTTGAAAGCACCTTTTGATTGCTGTATAGCGCTAAGATCATCTAGAATCCAGAAAGCTCTTCCTGCCGTCGAAACCACGAGGTCATTGTCTGCAAATGCAATATCTGTTATGGGAACTACAGGCAGGTTAAGCTGGAATTTCTGCCATTGCGCACCTCCATTAAAAGAGATGTAAAAGCCTCTTTCAGCGCCACCATACAACAAATCTTTTGTTTTTCTATCCTCTCTGATGACTTTAATGAAATCATCTTTTTCCACACCTACGTCGATTTTAGACCAAGTTTTTCCATAATCTGTAGATTTGAAGGACATGTTGGTGAAATCATTGAATTTGTAACGGGTAGCCGATATGTAAACCACACCTTTTTCATGAGGAGATACTTCTATGGATTGTATCAGGCATTCAGGTAAACCTTCGGGGGTGATGTTATTCCAGGTTAATCCTCCGTCTTTGGTGACATGAACCAAGCCACAGTCACTTCCGGTATAGATCACCCCTTTTTCTAGGCGGGACTCTATGACATAGCTTAATGTATTGTAGTTCTCTCCACCAGCACCTTCATTGGTAATGGGTCCTCCCCCAGGTCCTTGCCTGGACACATCATTTCTAGTCAAATCCTCACTGATCTTTTCCCAAGACAAACCGCCGTCAGTCGTTTTGAAGAGAACATTGCCACCGTGATAAATGGTGTTGGCATCATGTGGAGAAGCGATGAGTGGAGCATTCCAATTGAATCTGTATCTCATGTCTTTGGCATCATAAGCCAAAATATTAGAAGGGTATTGACGGATATCTTTGCTGTAGCCATTTCTCACATCGAGTACATCAATTAATCCTTGATAACAACCTCCATACAGTAAAACCGGGTTGTCCGGATCGAAAGCAATAAAAGCAGATTCACAGCCAGGTCCAATGATCCAGTCCTTATCTGTCAATCCAATATAATTGTTGCGGCTGGCGATGACTACGGAAGTATTGTCTTGTTGTCCTCCGTATAGTTTGTAAGGAAATTTGTTATCTACATTTACCCGGTAGAATTGGGAAGTGGGCTGATTGTCCTGTGTTGACCAACTTTTGGCTCCATCATAGGTGATTTCAGCCCCTCCATCATCTCCTAAAATCATGTTCAAAGGGTTTCTGGGATTGATCCACAAGTCGTGTGTATCAATATGCCTTACTGGAACCACGGAAAAAGTTTTGCCTCCATCAATGGATTTGGCTAATGGTGAGTTTAGGACGTATACCACATCAGCATTTACCGGATCAGCTTCAATTTCCATGTAATACCAGGATCTTGAGGTCAAAAGCTGGTTATTGGTCATATGAGACCAAGTTTCTCCCCCGTTGTCTGATCGGTATACTCCAGCAACTGACTTTTCAGCTTCTACGATCGCATATACTCTTTGCGCATTTGCCCGGGATACACTTACACCAATCTTGCCCATTTCTTTTGGCAAGCCTTTGTTGATTTTTGACCAAGTTTCACCACCATCCACAGACTTCCAAATACTGCATCCTGCTCCGCCACTCTGTACCTGCCAGGGCAACCTACGGTATTCCCAAGTGGCCGCGTACAGTATTCTTGGATTGGTAAAATCCATGCTCAGTGAAGAAGCACCCGAGTTGTTGTCCACATACAATACTTTCTTCCAGGTAAGACCACCATCAATCGTTTTGTAGATTCCCCGATCTTCACTTGCCCCGTGTGCAGCACCTTGTGCAGCAACAAAAACAATATCAGGATTGTTAGGGTGGATGATCACGTCGGAGATATGTCTGGTTTTTTCCAGCCCCATGTTTTTCCATGTTTTACCTCCATCTGTGGATTTATACACGCCATCGCCATAGGTTGTCATCACACCTCGGATAGCATGTTCTCCCATGCCTACATAGATCACATTTGGATCAGACTCACTTACGGCAATAGCTCCAACAGACCCGCTTTTGAAGAAGCCGTCGGATATGTTGTGCCATGAAATCCCCGCATCATCTGTTTTCCACAGCCCACCTCCTGTGTAGCCTGCAAAAAATACCTGATCATTGTTAGGGACTCCCGAAACAGCCCCAGATCTCCCCCCTCTAAATGGGCCGATATTGCGCCATTTGAGTCCATGGAAGTTTTCAACGTCAATTGCCGAAGGTGATGGGGCAGGCGATTTTGCTCTTTGTGAAAAAGAGGGGATGGACATGAATAAGATCATGCCACATAGCAGTAGATTTTTTACCATAACTGGTGAATAGTTTTTTTGAATATGGTAAAATATTTTGTAAAAAAGTAAAGGTTAAGCAGGTCAATATTTGGGTTTCTTCATATTGGTGTATATCATCAGCAGGTCCTTACAACAATTGGCGTTTTACTTCCTATATGCTAGGGTGGAATCACATGAATTAGAAAACCATGTTTGTTTCTGAGAATTGAAATCCGGACGGAGACTCTAGGAGAAATTTTATTCCAGCTCAAACTTCTTTTTCCGTTACCCCGCCCAACCTTCTCTGTCCAGGCTCCTGTACTGAATTGCCTCTGCAAGATGCTCAACTTTGATATCAGGGCTTGCTGCTAGATCAGCGATTGTCCTGGCAACTTTTAAAATGCGGTCATAAGCTCTTGCTGAAAGTCCAAGTCGCTCCATAGCTGTTTTGAGTAAGATCTTGCCGCTATCATTGATGCTGCAAATCTGCTTGACCATATGGGAAGGCATCATTGCATTACAAAAAATCTCAGGGCTGTTGACAAACCTTTCACCTTGTTGATTCCTTGCAGCCACCACTCGCTCTCGTATAGCGGTACTGGCTTCGGTTTTCCGGGTAGAGGTCATTTCCTCAAATTTCACAGGAGTCACCTCTACATGCAGGTCAATTCGGTCTAGCAGCGGCCCACTTACTTTGTTGAGGTAGCGCTGTACAATGCCTGGGCCACAGACGCATTCTTTTTCGGGATGGTTGTAGTAGCCGCAGGGGCATGGGTTCATGCTCGCGATCAACATGAAGTTGGCTGGATAATCCACTGAGACTTTGGCTCTGGAAATAGTGACTTTCCTTTCTTCTAAAGGTTGACGCATCACTTCCAAGACTGTACGTTTGAATTCAGGCAGTTCATCCAAAAACAAGACGCCATTGTGTGATAGCGAAATTTCTCCTGGCTGTGGATTACCACCTCCACCGACGAGTGCAACGTCACTTATCGTATGGTGCGGTGATCGAAATGGACGTTGTGCAATCAAAGAGGCATTGCGGCCCAGTTTTCCTGCTACTGAGTGGATTTTAGTGGTTTCCAATGCTTCCTGAAGTGAAAGTGGAGGAAGAATGGAAGGTAGCCTTTTGGCTAGCATGGTCTTGCCGGCGCCCGGAGGTCCAATCATGATGACATTGTGTCCCCCGGCAGCTGCAATTTCCATGGCTCTTTTGATATTTTCCTGACCTTGCACATCCGCAAAATCAAATTCATACTGCTCGATGCTATGGTAAAAAATATCTCTGGTATCAGTGACCAAAGGATTTATTTCAAGATCTCCCTCCAAAAAGCGGATTGCATCTTCCACGGATTTTACTCCGATAACATCCAGGTTGTTTACTATAGAAGCTTCGCTTGCATTTTCTTCAGGAAGAATAAAACCTTTAAAACCAGCTCTTCTGGCTTCAATGGCAATGGGTAAAACTCCTTTGACAGGCCTCAGTTTACCATCCAAAGCCAATTCGCCCATGATTACATATTGCTCCAATTCGGGAAATTCCACTTGTTCAGAAGCTTTCAATATCCCTAATGCAATAGGTAAATCATATGCGGAACCTTCTTTTCTGATGTCGGCAGGAGCAAGGTTGACGACTACTTTTTGCCTTGGCATCCTATACCCGAAATACTTTAGCGCGGATTCTACACGTTGTTGACTTTCTTTGACTGCACTGTCAGGCAGGCCCACCATGTAAAAACTTGTGCCTTGACCAACATTGACTTCAATCGTGATAAGCTTGGCATCAACACCGGAAACAGCGCTGCCAAAGGTTTTTGCTACCATACCTGATTGTTTTGTTCAAAAAAAAGGAAACCTAAATGGTTTCCTAATATAATGAATATTGTAGTCATATTACTGGTCTCTAAAATTTTGTCTGGGTTTGATGACAGAACTGTCACGAGGATCCTCTTTTTGATCAAGTCGACGCTCAATGTTTCGGAGTTTATGGTCTTGTTCAAGGTCATATAGCCTTGCCTTAAGTTCATTTTTTTCAACTTCCTTTCGAGACAGTGCTTTCTCTAAATTATTGCGCACTGCTGTTCCGGTAGCCCAGGCCGATAGGAAAAGGATGAGACCGATCAGAAGAAAGGCTACCACAGTACCCGGCTGGAGGTCCTGCATTCCAAAGCCGCTCTTCAGTGAATTGAATGAAAGGAAGAATACAAGTGAAACTCCAAAGAACAGTGCCACCAATAGGTGTATGATTTGGTTGGTTTTTTTCATGGCGTTAAAGTTTGTGCTTACCTATTAAACCGTCTGCATGGTAGAAAGTTTCCTATATAGCCCTTCCTGTTCGAGCAATTCCTCATGTGTGCCTGCTTGGACAATTTTGCCATGGGAGACGACAAGGATTTTTTGAGCGTGCTGAATTGTGCTAAGGCGATGGGCTATTACCAGGGTAGTTCTATTGGCCATCAGGTTGGTGAGAGCTTGCTGAACCAGTTTTTCTGATTCCGAATCCAAGGCAGAGGTGGCTTCATCAAGGATAAGGATTGGAGGGTTTTTCAAGACAGCCCGGGCAATGCTGAGCCTTTGCCGCTGTCCGCCAGAAAGCTTCATGCCCCTTTCTCCGATAGAAGTCTGGTATCCGTTTTCAAGCTGCATGATGAAATCATGGGCATTGGCAATTTTGGCAGCTTCTATGACCTGTATTTCCTCAACTCCATGAAGCCCAAATGCAATATTGTTGAATACAGTATCATTGAATAAAATGGATTCCTGTGTCACAATGCCCATCAACTTGCGCAGCGCATCAATATCCACCTCTCTGAGGTCTACCCCGTCAATAAGCACCTTCCCTGCAGTGGGGTCATAAAATCTTGGAACTAAGTCGGCTATAGTCGATTTTCCCCCTCCAGATGTACCTACCAATGCTATTGTCTGGCCTTTTTTCAGGGTAAAGTTGATGTTTTTGAGTACTTCTTCCTTTTGATAGGCAAATGTGACGTCTTCAAAAGTGATTGCTTGTTCAAACTTTTGAATAGGTTTTGGGTTTGGAGGGTTAGTTATTGTGCTAGGTGTGTCAATGACTGCAAATATTCTGTCCGCCGAGGCCAAACCACGCTGTATGCTACTCGCTGCCCTTGAAATTTCCTTTGCAGGGTTGAGGACTTGGGTAAAAATGATAATATAGGTGATGAAGTCACTGGCGCTGAGATCAGAATTATTGCTAAGGACCAAGCTACCACCATAGACCAAAATCCCAGCTACTACAGTCACTCCCAAAAATTGGGAAATGGGTGAGGCTAACTCGTTTTTCCTAGCCATCGATACATTGACATCGGCGTAGTGGTCGGTTTCCCGTTCAAATTTTCCACTGATATACTGCTGTGCGCCAAAAGCCTTGATGACACGCATGCCGCTGATTGTTTCGTCTAGTATATTGACAACTCTCCCCAAAGATTCCTGACTTTGAATTGCGCTTTTTCTCAGTCTACGGGTAATCCCTCCAATGATCGCTCCTGAAATCGGAATCACCAGGATGGTAAAGAGTGTCAACTTGACTGACATGAAAAATAAAACAGCGAAATAAAGGATGATGGTCACCGGTTCCTTGAAAACCACCCGGAGAGATTGAACAATGCTGTTTTCCACCTCTTGGATGTCGTTGGTCATCTTTGAAACCAAATCTCCCTTTCGTTCATCTGAAAAATAACCGATGTGCATGCCGATGACCCTGTCAAAAATATTAATCCGCATTTTTTTGATTACTTCGGATCTTACTTTAGCCAGTACAACTCCAGACAGGTAGGTAAAAAGATTCGAAAGAAATACCGATACCACAATGATGATGCAAACGAAGACCAAGGTCCCAAACTTACCATACACATCTGTGATCAGATTGAGATAGTAATTAAAGAGGTGCAGCACATAGCCAATACTGAACGAAAAATTGGGTTTGGAGACCCACCTGCCCAAATCAACAGCATCCCCCTGTTCAAAAATGACATCAAATAATGGCTTAAGAAGGGTGAAATTGATCAAGCCAAAGATAATGGCTAGTAGGGTATAGAGAATATAAATGGGGAAATACCTGCGGTAAGGGCGGGCATAGGACAATATCCTTAAATAGGTATCCATGTAAATGCTTCGGGTTTGGGCGGCAAGTTAAGGATTTATTGGTTGATTACGATTTTCTCGCTTTGTAGGGATTTTACCAACTTCAAATCTTAGGTTAATTTAAGTACTGTATAACCTCGGTTCAGTATGAGTTAAAGTTTTTTCAACCTTAATAATCTGTTTTTCAATTAGAAGCTATTTTAACTTTTCCGAAGATAAATGTTAGGATAATATCCTAAAGACTATCCCGGAATTTTTTAAATGAAGAATATAATTGGATTCAACTCCAGACTCGTTTTATAAAGATTAATAATTGTAATCATGCCGCACCATATTCAATCGTAAGGAAACCTGACTGTAATTGGTGGATTCATTAGCAATTGCATCTGCAACAGTTCTTTGTCTGTAGCTATGGCTGAAATCCACAAATAAGTTGTGCTTCAGCATGTAGCTCAGATTCACAGTTCCCATCAAGATGTCATTTTTGATCCCTTGGCCGATTGTGTTGCCATATAATCCTATTCCAGTGTTAGGCCGCGTCCGGTTTTTCAATACGTCTTTACCATAATTGGTTTCAGGATTAGGGTCATCCCCGTACATTTGATACATGGCTGTTGCATTGACAAACAACCTTGGGGCAGGCTGGTAGCGGACTATTGCTATTGCTTCCCTAAAATTGGCTCCTAATGGGTGCACAAGTGGTGTGCGGTAGTGGGAATATGATTGGTACGCCCTTTTTTCTTGGTAGGTATAAGGCCTAGCCTGATTGTATTCCAACTGAAGGTCAAGGTTGTCTATCCCGAAGGAGTTGATGTACTTGTAGCCGGCTTGAATGCCATGTTTGTTACGGATAGAATTCTTGCCGCTGATCCCAAAAAATTCCTTGAAAATAAATTCATCCAACACAAACTGACCATAGAGCTGCATGCCTTTGTTGAAATTCCATTTGAAATCAGTGCCCAACATCAATTTGTCAGGACTTCCCAATTGATGCTCTACCCATCTGTAAAAGATTACAGGATTGAGATAGTTGAGGTCAAACTGTTGCATCATCACGGATTCATAAACTCCGATATTCAGGTTTTTGCCTATGTCCATGCCCAATCTGTGCATTGCAAACCATTTGTTGGGATACCTCTTGTCGGTTGGCCTTCTTTGGTTGTCATAGTTGATGTCCCCGATCTGTTGAGCCCAGAGGTTGGTAAACTGAAGCTTCCAGATCTTGGTGTTTAGCTTGACAAATGGATAGGTATTGGCAAAATCAGAGAGTACCATAGACCGGTAGCCTTCTCCTACAAAGTTGCGGTCATGGCCTATTTGAGCCTGAATGTGTTTGCTGATATTGAAGCTGATATGACCTGCAGCTGAAAAATAACCATAGCCTACATTGTTGTAACGCTTCCAGAAGCCTTCACCAGGAACTGCTCCTGACTCTTCAGTGTATGTCTTGATCCAGCTGGGAAAAATCACCTGATTGGTTGTTAGCAGTGTGTAAAAAGCCACCTTTCGGTCTATACTTCCCCGCAATTCCAAGCCCCGGCTATTTCGACCTCTGAATTCATCAATCCCCGGTTCTATGCCTGCTGAAAGGTAAATCACCGGATTGACATGAACATCTATCGTCTCATCTCTATAGTGATAAAAGTCTGAAGGTTTTTGGTACAGTTTTCCAAATAGCAGCTTTTTTGATTCAGGTGTTTCGGAGGTGACAAACTCCCAGTTATCGTTTCTAAGATACGCTAAATTGAAGGCATCTACGGCAGTCATACCGCCCATGCTTGCATTGTCCATGCTATCCAGTAGCTGGCCCAGTTGATCTCTTCGCCACGGCTTGAATCCGGTATGGATGACCTGGTTATGGTTCATCCTGAGGATTTCATATCGGTCATAAAGATGGTAGTAGTCACGGTTAAATGGGACATAAGCGCCTTGTCCAAAGGCCTGAAAACCAAAAAAGAATATAAGGACGAGTGATGGTAGAAATTTTTGCATAAGGGTGCAGCTATCAACTTGTAAAGCTAGAAAAAACCAAGTGAATTGAAAGAAGCCAACATATCAAAATGGTTGAAAAGAACCCAATACTTCAGCTGTCTTATACGCATTCAAGCTTATTGTTCAAGAGTTTGTCAAATCAAGACATGGTCATCTACCAGTTTTATTGCAGTGCTTTTAAAGAGCTGGTGATAGGGTCAATTTATAAGTGTGCACAATCAAAAGATGAGTAGTCAAAATTTTCAGTAACAAAGAAAAAGAATTATTTTAATAGTTGAAATTTACTTGGCTTGTAATAAAGACTAGGTGGATGATCTAAAACCTGCTTTTTCACTATTTCGGTTTCAAAATGAAGAAAGGATCATTGATATCTTTACTAACCATGTTGAGTATTCCCTTCGGGCTTCATGCCCAAGATGCGGAATACTCATTTTATGAAAACAAGAAATATCCTAACCACCCTGTTGTATTTTATCAGGAGAATTTTTTTGGAGTTCCTGTGTATTATTTCTCAGGAAAAAAAGTCTCTGCGGCAAAGGTTCAGGAATTTATGGAAATCATACCTGGTGATGCCCGTGAATTTAGATTGGCCCATTCAAAAGTACAGACTGGTACAATACTTTCAGTAGCTGGTACTGGGGTAGTAACTGGAGCTATGGCCTATGCGTATTCCAACCAAAACAACCTGAATAACCAGATCGTACTCAACTGGTTTTTACTCAATACAGCAGGTGGGCTGTTAGGAACAATAGGTCATCAGATGGGGTATCATGGCAAAAGGAAAGTCAGTAATCTCGTTGGTAAGTACAACTACTTGGTGAGTCAGGAGACGTTAGACAAGCCGTATTTGCAGATGGATTACCGCTACAATCATTTGGGTCAAAAAATAGATATCTATAGTGGTCCGGATCTGTTGGATAAAAGGAGGTTGAGTTTATTGATGGAGCAGTATCCTGAGTTTGGGAGGGAGCTCAGCCGGGCCAAGGGAAAGGAAAATTTATTATATGCTTTGGATGCAGTGGGATTGGCAGCTCGGATCGCTGGTTTTATCTATATTTTGAGTCCGCAAATACAGTCCTCTGCAACGAGCAGGCTCATTGTTCCGCTGACTGGTATCAACTTAAGTCTTGCAGTTGCCTCCCCTATGATTAGAAGAAGTGCGAGGAACTCAACCATGCGTGCCTTGTACAATTACAATTTCACCTATAATCAACCCGAATAATGTTGAAGTGCCGGTTTTGATATGGACCGGCACGTCTTGTATCCATCCTGGTTACTGAAGGACCAATTCCACTCTTCTGTTTTTCGCTTTCCCTTCTTCAGTTGAGTTGCTGGCAACAGGAGAAAGGGAACTTACACCATGGGCGTTAAGTCGGTCCATAGGAATTTTATAGGTTTTGTTCAGTGATTCTACGACTGCTTCTGCTCTTTTTTGAGAGAGGTTAAGATTGTGTTGGAATGAGCCGGTATTGTCTGTGTGACCCACTATATACACCTTGACTTTTGGATTGTTGTTGAGATACTTTGCCATTTGCTCAAGGGTCTCATTTGATTCAGGTTTGACTTCCGCTTTATCAGTATCAAAATAAATCCCGTAAAAAGCCACTTTACCAGACTGTTTGGCTTCTTTTTCAATGTCTTCCGCTGAAAGCAAAATATATTGATTCATAGAAGCTTCCTTAAGCGTATTTACAGAATAGGTACCGCTTTGGTCACTCTGAACCATTATCCACCACTGTTCTCCGCCGGATTTGACTTGGAGGTAGATTCGGGAATTGTTCTGGTGGATAATACTCCCGCCTTTTGAAGTCACAGCTTGAATATAGTTTTGAAAAATGAGGGCATTGGATGGTCTCTTCTCAAATTCCCCCTGAAATTCATACCATGAAGTCAGCAGGTATCCTGACTTTTGAAGTTGGACATATTCACCTTTATCATCATAATAGGTCATTTCAAGTTTGTCAAATTCCTTTTCCTCACAAAAACTGATTTTGTGATTTGGAAGCATGTTGAAAAGAGGATGATGCTCACAAGGCCCTGTTTGTGCCAGTGAAGATTGAAAAACAAGGAATAAAAAGATTATGGTAATTCGTTTCATACAAATAATCAAATTTTTGCACTAAAATAGTAGTAAATCAAGAATTTAAAAACTTATTCTTTTAAATTTGACCAGATTTATGCATAAAAATGCTGGTTGAACATGATGCTAATAGGCAAAAGCTGATCTGAATTTATAGGCGATTTATGATCATCAATTGTCTTATGCAGCTGATTATAAATATTTACAGGTTGAATTTGGATAGCTTTTAAAAAAGGAATAACTTTGTGCCTCATTTGTAAAAAGCGACAAAAGAAAACTATCAATACCATGAAAAAAGACATTCATCCAAATTATAGAGATGTTGTGTTCTACGACACTTCCAGCGAATTTAAGTTTTTGACCAAGTCAACTATCGAGACCAAAGAAACTATCGTTTGGGAAGACGGTAAGGAATATCCGGTTTACAAAATCGAAGTTAGCTCCAATAGCCATCCGTTTTATACTGGTAAGAAAATGTTGCTTGATACTACCGGTAGGGTTGAGAAATTCAACAAAAGATACGCGAAGAAATAATCTCAGGCATTTCGCCTTAAGGTAAAAGTCTCCCGGAACTTGTTTTACGGGAGACTTTTTTATTTTTGTCCCATGAAGAATCTGGTATTGTTTGATGATCCGGCTTTAAGGGGGGCTTTGTTGCCCTTTACTTTTACCAGACCTGTGGCTGAGATAAGGGTAGGCATTCTTAAAATTTCCCAAAAATGGGAACTCTATAGTGGCAATAAGCCGGGCTACTTGACCCAGGATTACCTATCAGAAAAATTCCCTAAAGCCTCTGGACCTGCTTTAATGGTGAATGGTGCCCTGTGTCCTGATGAGCAATTGTGGGAAAGAATTATAAATCTGGCTCCCTCCGAAGCGCTTTACCATCAAAATCACTTACTGGCAGCTTACACTGAGCATGCAGCTACATTTCATCCGGAGGAGGCCAAGAAGCTTGTGGCGCTTTCTTATGAATTGGAATTGAATCTGATCAGAAGGCCATGGCAAATCTTCGGTACCAATGGAGCAGAGATCAAAAAGGATTTTTCCAAAATCACAAAGGGAAGAAATTCAGAACCTGTTACAGATCCATACACCAAAATATATAATCCTTCACAGGTTTTTATTGAAGCGGGGGCAGTTGTAAAAGCTGCTGTCTTAAATGCTGAAAATGGACCAATATACATTGGTGAAAACACTGAAATCCAAGAAGGTTCATTGATCCGGGGCCCGTTTGCTTTATGCGAAGGGTCAACTGTAAATATGGGTGCCAAAGTCAGAGGGGATAGCACTGTAGGCCCTTTTTCCAAAGTGGGCGGTGAAATTTCTAATGCCGTCATTTTTGGGTATTCCAACAAAGGCCATGAAGGGTTTTTAGGGAATTCCGTTATTGGGGAGTGGTGCAATTTAGGAGCAGATACAAATGTCTCAAATCTCAAAAACAATTATGCCAGTGTAAAACTCTGGGATTATACCAAAGGAGGATTTACAGATACAGGTTTGCAGTTCTGTGGCTTGATGATGGGAGACCATTCCAAGTGCGGCATCAATACCATGTTCAATACAGGGACAGTAGTGGGTGTAGGAGCCAATATATTTGGTGACGGTTTTCCCCGTAACTTTATTCCTTCATTTTCATGGGGAGGTGCATCAGGTTTTACCACTTTCACAACCCGTAAATTTGATGAAACTACAGCAGTGGTAATGAGTAGAAGGGGGGTGAGATATTCTGAGGTTGAAAAAGAGATCTTAAAAAAAGTTTTTGAGCTCACCAAGCATTACAGGATCTGGGACAAGCAAATTTGAAATAGGGAAGTATGTTGTTTTCATCCATTCCAGGACTTGAAGAAGTCAAGCACAAAATAATTCAGGCGGTCAAAAATAACCACCTAGCCCATGCATTGCTCTTTCACGGGCCAGAAGGGTCTCCCAACCTGAGCATGGCCCTGGCTTTAGCTACTTACTTACATTGTGAGCAACAAGGAGATACTGATGCATGTGGTGAATGTGCCTCCTGCCAAAAAATGGAAAAGCTGGTTCATCCCGACACCAATTATGCCTTTCCTATGCCAGGTGAAGTGAAGGAAGAAGATGATGAGGACAAAGCCAAAAAGGTAGACTACGTTGCATCTTTTCGCTCATTTGCGATCAACCAACCCTATGGCAACCCTACAGACTGGATACACCACAATCAAATCGACAAAAAGCAGCTTCTTATTTCCAAGGGCTCTGCTAAGCAGATTATTAAGACACTTTCACTTAAAGCTTTTGAAGGTGGGTATAAAATCATGTTGATATGGGCTGCGGAATTTATGAATCCCTCAGCTGCCAATGCCCTACTTAAAATCATAGAAGAGCCACCTGCCAAAACATATTTCCTTTTGGTGACTTCACAGCCCGAACAACTCCTGACTACTATCATGTCCAGGACACAAAAAATTATGATAAGGGCATTTAGTGACGCTGAGGTCAAGGCGCACCTTGTACAAACAGGATTGTGCTCAGGATCGGCAGCCGAACAGGTAGCTCCTTTAGCTGATGGCAATATGCGCAGGGTCTACCAGTTGGTGGAAGAAGTCGTAGATGAAAATACCAGTTTGATCAGGGATTGGTACCGCAACTGCTACAGTTGTAAGATTGCTGAAATCATGGCAGACGTAGAAAGGTTTACCGAAAAAGATAAAGAATCCCAGAAATCTTTGCTGCTTACAGGCCTCAATGTATTGAGGGAGGTGCTTTTAGACAAATCCCAGGTCAATACACTCATGAGGAGCGTGAACGAGGATAGGGATTTTATCCATAAACTGGGTACGCACGTTCTTGATGAGAGCAAAATTTTCAGAATGTATCAGCTGATCAATACCAGCTATTATCATTTGGAGCGGAATGCCAATGCTAAGATTTTATTTACCGATCTTTCGTTCCAGTTTTACAGGATTATGAGGTCAAATTGATTCCCATGCAAAAGAAAATCATAGGCCGAAGAGAACGATTAGATTTTCCGGATTGGAAGCTTAAAAAGGTGACCTGTAAAGTAGATACAGGAGCTTATACATCTTCAATACATTGTGAGTTTGCTGAGGAGCGGGAAGTGGAAGGGAAGAAACTGTTGTTTTTTAAGGTGTTGTCACCTGAAGATAAAAAATATAAAGGCAAAATCATTCAGACTGAAGCCTATACCCGTAAAAAAGTCAAAAACTCTTTCGGGCAAGAAGAAATACGGTACAAAGTATCCACCAAAGTTGCTATGTTTGGTGAAGAGTTTGAAGCCGAATTTACTTTAACCGACAGGTCCAAAATGCGCTTCCCGATCTTGCTGGGAAGAAAGATAATCCGTGGCAGATTTATTGTTGACGTCGAATTGGTCAATCTCTCCAAAAACCAGTAAAATGAAAATTGCCATATTATCCAGAAATGCGAATCTCTATTCCACCAAGCGGCTTCAGGAAGCTATTGTTGCGGCGGGTCATCAGTCGATGATCGTGGATCATTCACTTTGTGACCTGATTATCGAGCAGGAAGGTCCTTCGATCATTTATAAAAATGAGAAATTGGAGGGAGTTGATGCCATTATTCCAAGAATCGGAGCATCCGTTACTTTTTATGGGACTGCTGTTGTAAGACAATTTGAGCTTATGGGTAGCTTCTCTGCAGTAGAATCTCAAGCTATAGTTAGGAGTAGGGACAAGTTACGTAGTCTTCAGATTTTGTCCAAAGCAGGTCTTGGCATGCCCAAAACGGCATTTACCAATTTCTCAAAAGGTGGTGAAAAAACCCTAATCGAAAGAGTTGGGGGAGCGCCTTTGATCATTAAACTTCTAGAAGGCACGCAAGGTCTAGGTGTTGTACTAGCCGAGACTAAAAAGGCAGGACAGTCTGTTATCGAAGCTTTTCATGGCCTTAGAGCCAGAATCATAGTTCAGGAGTTTATCAAAGAAGCCAAAGGTGCGGATATCAGGGCTTTTATTGTCAATGGTAAAGTGGTAGGGGCAATGAAGAGGCAAGGTGCAGATGGAGAATTCAGGTCCAATCTACACAGAGGAGGTAAGGCAACTGTCATCAAGTTGAGCAAAGAGGAAAAGCACGCAGCACTTGGGGCAGCAAAAGCACTTGGGCTACATATTGCAGGGGTAGACATGTTGCAGTCTGCAAGAGGTCCCCTTATTTTGGAAGTTAACAGTTCCCCAGGCCTAGAAGGAATAGAGCAGGCTACGGGAGTGGATATTGCTGGTGAAATTATCAAATACATCGAAGAATCGGTGCAGAAAAAAAATAGCAAAAGAAAGATAGAAGGATGAAACAAAGAGTAAGGATTGGCACCAGAGGGAGTAAATTGGCGCTTTGGCAGGCTTATCATGTAGCGGATTTGCTTAAGCAAAACCAAGGATTGGAGGCTGAAATTGTAGTCATTGATACCAAAGGAGATCAGATACTTGATGTTTCCATCGCTAAAATCGGCAGCAAAGGTGTCTTCACTGAAGAGCTGGAACAGCAGCTTTCTCAAGGCCTGATCGACATTGCAGTACACAGTGCCAAAGACATGCAGTCCAGGTTGCCTGAGGGATTTGAAATCATTGCGTTTACTGAAAGAGAAAAAGTCAATGACATTATCCTCAGCCATCGTGCAGATATAGATTATCAGGATCCTTCCAAAAAACTCCTATTAGGTACATCATCAACTAGGAGAGTGGCGACCTTAAAACATTTTTATCCCCATATCCAGACTGTCGAGGTCCGAGGCAACCTCCAGACGCGCATAGCAAAGATGGAGGCGGGCCTTTGTGACGCACTTTTACTGGCTTATGCAGGTGCACATAGAATGGGGTATGACGACTTGATTCGACATGAGCTTTCTCTACATGAATTCACTCCTGCTGTCGGTCAAGGTAGTGTTGCTATAGAGGCTTCAAGTTCGTTAAACCCACTGTTAAAGCAGCAAATTAAAGATGCTACTCACCATGCTGCTACAGGATATAGACTCAGTGCAGAAAGGGCATATTTGCGTGTGCTGGAAGGAGGTTGTAGCATTCCCGTATTTGCGTTGGCAGATGTTTCAGGTGAGCAATTGACCTTAAAAGGCGGTATTGTGCGGTTGGATGGTTCTGAAAGAGTGGTGAAAGAGGTAAAGGGCATGCTCGAAGATGCCGAACAATTGGGAGAAAAGCTAGCCCATGAGGTATTGACAGGTGGAGGAGAACCTATTCTAAGAGAAATCAAGAATACCTTAAACAAATGAAATATATCCGAACATTTATTGCTTTGTTGCTACCAGTCATGTTGTTGACCGGATGTGCGTCAGAAAAAGAATACCTGGTAAAAATCGAAACTCGGCATGGTGACATGTATGCTGTTCTTTTTGATGAGACCCCCATGCACAAAAGCAATTTTATTGCCCTGGCTGAGGCAGGTAGATTTGATTCTACCCAATTCCACAGAGTGATTGAGGGATTTATGGTGCAAGGTGGAGATGTTTTTGGCAAAGAGGGAGTGCCTGCCGACAAGTGGCCTACCATTCCTGCCGAAATCAAGCCCCATCTGATTCACAGTAAAGGGATGATTGCCGCAGCCAGGCAAGGCAATAATTCCAATCCGGAAAGGAGATCAAACGGTTCGCAGTTTTATATTGTCCAAGGTAAGGTTTATGACAAGACGGAGCTGGTGACAGATGCTAAACTGCTTTCAGAAGCTTTTTTCAAATTCATCCAACTAGAAAGTAATGAGGCATTGAAAAATGAATATGCCCGTCTTTATAACGTGCAGCAGTTCGATTCTCTAAATCAAATGATGCTGTCAAAGAAATCTGATCTGGAAGCATTTTATGGAATAAGCCTTGAGAAAAAAATGTCTGCAGCCCAGATAGAAGCTTATACTACAGAAGGAGGAACTCCGCACCTTGATCAAGAATATACTGTCTTTGGAAAGATCATAGAAGGACTTGATGTCATGGAAAAAATAGCTGCTGAACCAAAGGATCAGCGAGATGTTCCTTTGAATCCGGTTTTCATGAAAATTAGTGTATCCCAAGTGCCTAAAACAAAAATAACAAAATCCTTTGGGTATAATTTCCAATAATCCACTCAAGAAGGTCTTGATCACAGGCTCCAATGGACTGGTTGGACAAAAAGTGCTTGCGCAGCTACTGCAAAGGCAAGACTATGAGGTTGTCGCTACTGGTTTAGGTGGGCCAAGGTTGCCTTCTTCCTGGGCATTTAGCTATAAATGGGCAAGTCTGGATATCAGGGATGCGGAGCAGGTTAATTCCATTATGCAACTTGAGCGGCCGGACTTTGTCATTCATACAGCTGCAATGACACAGGTGGATCATTGTGAGCTAAATCCTGAACCTTGTTGGGAGGTGAATGTGAATGCAGTCTCCCATTTAGTTCAAGCTTGTACAGTTTACCATTGCCACTTGATTCACCTTTCTACAGATTTTGTTTTTGATGGAACTGGTGGGCCTTATACAGAAGATGCCTTTCCCAATCCAGTTAATTTTTATGGAAAGTCCAAGTTGGCAGCAGAGCAAATCATCAGAGACTCACAAATTCCCTTTACGATTGTCAGGACGGTTTTGGTATATGGTTTAGGCCATGACCTAAGTCGGTCAAATCTGATCCTATGGGTGAAAACATCCTTGGAAAAAGGAAAGCAGATCAAGGTAGTCAATGACCAATGGAGGACACCCACTTTGGCAGAAGATTTAGCTTGGGGCTGCATAGCCATTATGGACAAAAGTATCACTGGTATAATTAATGTTTCAGGAGAGTCTTGGTTGACCCCATTCGAAATGGCTCTTCAGGTGGTGGATTTTTTCGGCTTAGATGGGACGCTTATTGAGGAGGTCAGTTCAGCAACATTTGTAGAGCCAGCCAAACGGCCTCCGAAAACAGGATTGGTCATAGAAAGGGCCAAAACACTGCTAAATTACACTCCCAAAAGTTTTATGGATGGGATTGGTATTTTGGCAAAACAACTTAAATTAGCCAATTGTAATTAATCAAAATTTTAATTAATCATCATAGATTCTGTAAAGTATGGCAATGAGTTCAGACACTAAAGGACGAGGCCAATGGGGCTCCAGTTTGGGTTTTATTATGGCTGCTGCTGGTTCGGCGGTCGGTTTGGGTAACATTTGGAGATTTCCTTATTTGACAGGAGAAAATGGAGGTGGAGCCTTTGTTTTCGTATACGCAATATGCGTACTCCTGATAGGGATTCCTTTGCTCCTGAATGAAATTGCCCTGGGAAGAATCTCAGGTAAAAACCCTATAGGTGCCATAAAAGAAACTGGTGGGAATAAGTTTTGGCAGTTGGCAGGTGTGCTTTGTATTCTTGTTTGCTTCTGTGTCTTGAGTTATTACTCCGTTATCGCAGGCTGGACAATAGGTTATATTTTCACTGAACTCATCAATATTCCGATTGATTTTGCAGAGTTTCAGGATACTCCGATGTATGTGATTCCACTTTGCTTCGTGTTTATCTTGCTGACCATTGGCGTTGTGTTAGGTGGAGTTTCAGGTGGCATTGAAAAGGCTGCAAAATTTCTAATGCCTGTGCTTTTCATCATCATCATATTTATTGCAGGTAGAAGTGTGACTTTAGAAGGTGCAGGTGCTGGAATTGAATATTATCTGTATCCTGATTTTTCTAAAATCAATTCTAAAGTTGTCCTTCAGGCCCTTGGGCAGGCGTTTTTCTCGATGTCTGTTGGATGGGGTCTGATGATTACATTTGGATCTTATTTGCCTAAAAGCGGCAATATTATTGCTTCTTCTGGATGGATTGCCGGTATGGATACAACAGTAGCCTTGCTTGGCGGTTTGATGGTATTCCCTGCCCTTTTTGCCCTATTGCCAGGTAAAGATCCCGCTGGAGGTCCTGCATTGGTTTTTGAGGTTTTGCCTAAAGTATTTGACGCAATGCCAGGAGGTAATATCATTGGAGCATTGTTTTTTCTACTCCTATTAGTGGCTGCGCTGACCTCAAGTATTTCAATGCTTGAAGTGCCAGTAGCCTATATGATTGATGAGAAAAAATGGGGAAGGAAAAAAGCTGCTTGGACTATTGGCATCGCGGCGATGTTGCTTTCTATTCCATCTGCACTTTCCTCGATAGAAGGTAATATCTTTAGTACGATCTCCTTAAATTTTCTTGGTAATAATCAGATCGGCTTTTTTAACATCATGGATTTCCTTTTTGGAACTTTTGCAGTTGTTGTCATCTGTCTCATGTTGAGTTTATATACAGGTTGGGCTAAAAAGATCGGCGATTTTGCTGATGAGCTGAGTATTGGTTCTCCTTCATTTAAAGGCTTTAGCAGAAAAGCGTGGATGTTTTTCATCAAGTGGGTATGTCCAATTGTAATAGCACTGGTTTTATTAGATCTAATAGGCGTATTTGGAACTCCTCAGGAAGGCGGATAATTTTCGGGGTTTTTGATCAAATAATTAATAGAAAGAGGCTTTTTAAGCCTCTTTTTTTATTTTATACATAATAATTTGTTTCTTGAATCAATTATTTTGTAACTTAGATCACCAATCAAGCCGAAAGCCCAATGAAAGTTCTTGTAGTGGACGATGATGCCATTAATCGCCTGATTCTCAGAAAACTTTTCGAAAGAGAGAATGACGAAGTAATTACAGCTGAAAACGGTTGTGAAGCAATTCAAATCCTTTCCAATAATTCTGATTTTCAAATTGTAATTACAGATATCATGATGCCTGAGATGGATGGACTGGAATTATTGGCCGAAATCAAATTGAACGATAAAATCAATCAGATTCCTATAATAGGTTTTACGGCAGGGGATGTAGATTACTTCAGAGAAAAAAGTGTTATCGCCTTTGATAGACTATTGCACAAGCCAATGGATTTTTATGAATTGTATGACATCGCCAGAGAATTCGTAAAAAGAGGCATAAATTAACCTCTCTTTAGGCAAGTATCGGCAAGAAATTCCGTTAAGAAAAAAGGGCGCTCTCGAAGTCAAGTAGGAAAAACCCAAAACATAGCCAGATCATGAGAGGTATCATTGTCATTTTCTTTCTGACTTTTAGCCTGAGTAGCATGGCTCAGGACTTCGCCATCGGCCCAAAAATCGGCGCTTCTCAAGGAAATATACAAGTTAACGGAGACGGTTTCACAAGTGGAGACAGCAAGTTAGGATACCATGTTGGGGCTTTTGTCCGTATGGGTGGGCAATTCATTTTTATTCAACCGGAATTTCTATATAGCAATACTGGAGGGTCAATTATACAGCGTAATGATTCCGGACCGGATGATAATCTCAATGCACAATTTGACAGGCTTGACATCCCTTTTATGGTTGGGTTCAAAATGGCCAGTTTTTTTAGGGTTCAGGCAGGACCAATCGCATCTATTTTGATTGATTATGAACTCAAAGATGCCCTTCAAGTCGCACGGCAAGTAGATTACTCTAGAGCTAATCTAGGATATCAAGCAGGAATTGGATTGGATATCGGCAATCTCATCCTAGATTTAAAATACGAACATTCATTAAGTAAAATTGCCAATAGTATTGGAGGCTTCAATACAGATCAAAGACAATCTTTGTTGCTTATTTCAGCGGGATTCCGTTTGTTTTAAAAACAAACCCCCCAATCAGGTTTCCGATTGAGGGGCGTATAAAGCTATAGAAAAGGCACTTCTTGCTCGATTATTTAATCTGAAACTTTTTGGTGTCGGTGGTTGAGCTTTCACTTATAGATAATGAGTATGTACCTTTTTCATATTCACTTTTTATAGGAAAAATAAAGCTATTGACTCCTTTGTTACTCGTCAATTCCCATGTAGCAACAATTTCATCTTTATCGTTCTTCAATTCAAGTTTAACTTGATTAGCCTTTTCTGCAAAATACAAAACCTCTTGGGTTACCGAAGGTGTTCCTTCTTGGCTCCATCTTCTTTGAGGGAGTACGACATCTTTGGCTTGGAGAATAACAAGTGGAAGTTTGCTTTTTACCATTTCATGAAGTGCGTTTAGGTTCATGATGAAAACACTTCTTCCATGGGTGCCAATCACAAGGTCATTGTGTTTTTTCTGGATCACCATGTCGTAAATTGCAACGTTGGGCAGGTTACCCTGCACAAGCTTATATTGCTGCCCACCATTTGTGCTTACATAGAGACCATGATCTGTGCCGACATACAGGAGATCTTCAAACAAATGATCCTCTCTGATGATGTTTACAGCTTCTGCAGGTAAATTGCCTGAAAGCGGGCTCCAGGATTTGCCATAGTCGTAACTCTTGAAGATGTATGGTTTAAACTCATCGAATCTATACCCAGTCAAGGTGGCGTAAACTACCCCTTCTTTATGCTGGGATGGGGCGATACTACTGATCCACCTATCTGCTGGAAGCCCTTTATTAATAGAAACCCAGGTATTGCCATGGTCTTTGGTCACCCAAAGATTGCCGTCATCAGAACCTGCATATAAGGTTCCAAACTCCAAAGGTGATTCTTCTATTACTGTAAGCGTAGCAAAAGGGACATTTCCGCTTTTTTTGTTTTTTGTCAGGTCGGGAGAAATTGTTTCCCAAGTATCTCCTTGATCCAAACTTCTATATACATATTGAGATCCCATGTACAAGATGTCCTGATTATGTTTGCTCAAGGTGGCTGGTGTTCTCCAGTTCCAGCGATTTGGCTCTCTGCCAATGTCATGCATGGGAGTTATTGGTTTTTGAGTTCCTTTTTTCTGGTCAATTCTGAAATAGTTCCCAAACTGAAAACCGGTAAAGATTATGTCATTGTTTCGGGTATCTACAGCTACCACCATTCCGTCTCCACCCATTAAAGAGTTCCAAACTTGTTCTGGCTTATTGGTAGATTGTCCAGACCATACTCCATTGTCCTGCATTCCTCCATAGACCCTATATGGTTCTGCCTCATCCACCATGATGGAGTAAAATTGACTAATGGTAAGTTGGTCGTTAAGGTGCGTCCATCTCGCACCTCCACCATAAGAGCGATAAATTCCCCCATCTGTACCGAGCAAAATATGTTTGCCGTCATTGGGATTGATCCACATGGATTGGTGGTCAGAATGAACATCGCCAATGGTGTCAGCCCTTGAAAAATTCACGCCTCCATCCCTTGAAACTAGTAAAGGCACGCCAAGAAGAAAGATTTCATTTTCATCTTGAGTACCTACTCTTATTTCTCCAAAATAATAGCCATAGCTGTTGTAAAGTCTTTCTAGGTTGCTGATATTGACCTTTTTCCAAGATTTCCCGGCATCCATAGACTTATATACTTCTGCTCCTACTACCTCACCGCCGAGTATTGCTGCATTCGCATCTTTAGCCGATTTATTATAATTGGCGATTTGAATAGGAGTGATTTTGCCTTGTTTGAGGAGTCTTTTCAAAGTCTGGGCATCGTATTTTGAAGCAAAGCGATTGCTGCGCAAAAACTTATTTAGCTTTTCGTTCTCGATTTTTTCTATTTCTTCAACTGTGAACTTTTCAAAATCAGCAAGTACAAGATCCTCTTTTCCAGGGCTTGAAGCCGGTGAGCTTTTTTGGTCTTTGTTTTTTTGGTAGTCATGCAGTGCATAAACAACCTGAGGGTTGGATCTGCTAAAATCGAATCCTATTCTGCCTACAAATTCATCTTGAGGAAATCCAGACATGGCTTTCTGCCAGGTATCCCCACCATCTTCAGATCTCCAGATAGCCGAGCCTTTTCCGTTGCCGATAAAGTGGTGCGCTTCTCTATATCTTTCCCAAGATGCTGCGAGTAAAATATTGGGGTTTGTTGGATGGACTTTAATATCAATAATGCCTGTATTGTTATCAATGTGAAGGACTTTTTTCCAGGTGTTGCCCCCGTCGGTCGTTTTATAAAGCCCTCGTTCTTCATTTTTTGAATACAGGGAGCCCATGGATCCAACCCAGACTATATCTGGATTAGTAGGGTGGATTTGGATTTGCCCAATGTGTTGGGAGAAAGAAAGACCTTTATGCTCCCAAGTTTTACCGCCATTTGTTGATTTGTAAACGCCATTCCCTGCGTAGGTGGACCTGCTGGCATTATTTTCACCTGTGCCCGCCCAGATTATGGATTCGTTAGATGGGGCTATGGCAAGATCAGCCATCCCCAAAGCACCTTGGTGATCAAAAACAGGGGTGAAGGATTGGCCGTTGTCTTCTGTTTTCCAAACACCTCCGGATGCTGCAGCTATGTAAAAGGTTTTGGTATCAGAAGTGACCTCAATATCCACAATCCTCCCGCTCATATTCGTAGGACCAATATTTCGCAAAGGATAATGTTTGTAGGGGCTTTCTTCAAGAAGCCTTTGATGTGCAAGCACTGCATCCTGTAATTCTTTTGCCGTTGTAGGTTGTTGCGCGGCAACTTCATTTATGCACCAATAGATGCTTAACATGAAGAAAATGACTTTGGTAAAAGTTCGGGTCATAAAGATTAATTTGTGAAGATTTAAATCTAAGGTTGGAAATCTAAGATGCCAAAAGAAAATGGTTGGGCGGGGAATTATCTCTTGCAGAGTCCGGCTAAACCTGGTTTTGCCCAAGCATACCGCTCTTTACTGGATTAATACAAATCGAATTTATATATTTGTTTGAGTCAATTTTGAAGACAATGGGAAAATACTTAAAATATACTAAAAACTTCTATTTCGTATTTACCTTCTTTTTTATCCTTTGGATGGTATTTATTGACTCCAATGATGTACTTACTCAAATCAAATTGAGATCTAAAGTAAAGCAGTTGGAAAGTCAAAAGGATTTTTATCTTGAAAGAAAGCAGAAAATCAAAGCTGAAAGGGAAGAATTGATGAGCAATAACGAATTGCTGGAAAAGTTTGCAAGAGAGCGGTATTTAATGAAAAAGAAAACTGAGGATTTGTATGTGGTTGTTGAAGAATAAAGGTTGGCTTGTTTTATTTTTCCTTATTGCTTCTGTTATACCAGTTCAAGCGCAGCGTGAGATTGATGAAGGAAATAAACCGCCGTTAAAGGATAGAATGTTTTTCGGTGGAAATTTTGCCCTTTCTTTAGGAACGATTACATTTATAGATGTCTCACCACTTGCTGGAGTCATGCTTACCAACAGGTTATCAGGTGGTCTTGGGACAACTTATCAATATTTCAATGACAGGCGCTTTATCGGTGGCAATAATTCCCTTTATGGCGGCAGGGTATTTTCACGGTACAATGTCTTTCCCAATATTTTTGCCCATGCTGAATATGAAAACCTTAATTTGGATGTCTACAACAGAAGAACTGAACAGTTCCAGCGTGAGTGGGTACCGGGTTTTTTAATCGGTGGAGGTTATTTTTCTCCGTTTGGAAATAGAGGAGGAGCTAACATTACTTTATTATATAACCTCCTCTACGACAATTTAAGGTCTCCGTATAATCAGCCTTATGTCATAAGAGTGGGGTTCATGTTTTGACAATTTTAATCTTTTAGCTATGGAATCATTGATCAACAAAATCACGCAGTCCCACAGGGATTGCCCTGAGTCCCCCTCTCCTCAATCGGTCAAGCTTTTTTTTGATGACTTAGTAGGTCTACTTTTCCCCGACTTTGCTTTAGAAGTACTTACTGAACAGGAAAGAGTCATTGAGCATCTTAATGACATGCACCGGAGATTGATCAAAATCCTAAAAAGGAACCCGAATTTGTATTCCGGGAATGCTGAAAGTATAGCAAAAGAATTTTTTCTCCAACTGGATGTCGTTTATGATCTCATTCAAGGAGATGTAGATGCCATGTACACAGGAGACCCTGCGGCAAAATCGAGAACTGAAGTAATCCGGTGCTATCCGGGTTTTTTTGCCATTGCAGCCTATAGGATTGCCCATTTGCTCCATACCCTGGGGGTATCATTGATTCCTAGAATGCTTACAGAATATGCCCATAGCAAAACCGGAGTAGACATTCATCCTAGTGCAAAAATCGGCCATCATTTTTGTCTTGATCATGGTACGGGTGTAGTGATCGGTGAGACTACTGTCATTGGGGATCATGTGAAAATCTATCAAGGTGTTACCCTTGGAGCATTGAGTGTGGAAAAAGAAGATGCCGATAAAAAAAGACACCCCACTATAGGGGATCATGTCGTAATTTATGCCGGAGCTACGATTTTAGGAGGGAAAACCAAGGTCGGAGATTACTCAATTGTCGGAGGTAATGTATGGTTGACTAGATCCATACCTGCCAAAAGCAAAATCTATTACCAAGCAAAACTGTATAATGCCACTTCCGATACAACGGAAATGTATGTCATAAAAAACAACGGATGAAATTAGTCGAATTGATTGGCAATACCCCGCTGATTGAACTTACCAGAATACCTACTAATCCTAAAGTAACTATCTACTGCAAACTTGAAGGCCAAAATCCCGGAGGAAGCGTCAAGGATAGGGCAGCCTACAACATGATCAAAATGGCGCTGGAAAGAGGTGAAATTTCCAAAGGAGACAAACTTGTCGAAGCAACAAGCGGTAATACCGGGATTGCTTTAGCTATGGTAGCCAACTTGATGGGAATCAGCATGACGCTTATCATGCCGGATAATTCTACAAAAGAGCGAGTACTGTCAATGGAAGCTTATGGGGCAAAAGTCATTCTTACCCCTGCAGAAAAGACCATTGAGTATTCACGTGAACTTGCGGAAGAAATGGCAGCAAATGAAGGCTATCTGATGTTGAACCAGTTTTCCAATCCAGACAATTATATGGCACATTATCATACTACTGGACCGGAAATTTGGAGAGACACAGCGGGCAAGGTTACCCATTTTGTTTCTGCAATGGGAACCACAGGGACCATCATGGGGGTGTCTAGGTATTTGAAAGAAAAAAATCCAGAAATAAAAATAGTAGGCACTCAACCTACAGATGGTTCTAACATTCCAGGTATCAGGAGATGGTCTGCTGAATTTCTTCCCAAAATTTTTGAATCCCATCGCGTAGACATGACCATGGATGTCAGTCAAGCTGAGGCCACCGAAATGACAAGAAGAATGGCGAAAGAAGAGGGTATCCTAGCCGGAATGAGCAGTGGGGGTGCTCTACATGCTGCCTTACAGCTTGCTGAGCAATTGGATTCAGGTGTAATTGTCTGTATTACCTGCGATAGAGGAGACCGATACCTCAGCTCGGATTTATTTGGTTGATTCTTTATTGGTAAAAAGTAAGTTCGCTGTTTTAGGTAGTTGCAAAAAGACCACCTAAAACAGCGTTTTTTTTTGAGCTAGTTTCTAATGTAATTGGTAGAGAGTTGTAAACTTAGCCTCCTGTTCTCGTTGGTAGTTTCTTTCAAACCTCTTAAAATCAAGGTATACACCCGATTCCCACGGATATCTACGTTTGCCACTTCAACGAGTGTTTCTCCTGCTGTGGACTGTACGGTCAGCGTATGTCTTCCTTTTGGGATTTCCGTAAAGATTGTGGCAGTCTTAAATGCCCCAGCCTGAATTCCAGCTAAAGGTTGACCATTGACAAGAAATCTCAAATCACCCGCATCAGCTGAAAGATTGACAAATCTTAATTTAGAAAGATCAGTTGTTGGTTCTTCCCATGTGTCTTCAGTGACTAATGCATCCATGGCGCTAGCGCCGTCTACTAAAAAAACTGAATATATCTTATCAGCAGTTAAGGTAACAGGTAGCTCTAGAAGCATGTTCAATGCGTTGTGGGTGTTGAACCTAAGTTTTCTATTGCCTGGGAAAAACTGGTTATAGGGAAAACTTTCGCTGTATTGAAGCGGGCTAGTCAGGTTGATTTGACGGGATTCTGTAAAAATATCCAAAGCAGGGGCAGATACTGCACCATGATAGATAGTCACCCATGATACCGGTGTTTGCGGTGTATTGTCATCTGTATCCAAGCAGGAGGTGAATAGGATAGGTAGAAAAACAAGTAACGCGCGTAAGCCAGTCCGGTAGTTGGTCAAGTAATTTTTAATCGTCTTCATACAATTGGGTTAGTTTTGGTATCATTTTCTTGACGCAAAATTTTTAAAAAATGCTACTTCCACATTAAAAAAAACAAGCTTACAAATAATTATCATAAAGCTTGGTGGTGATTGGAAATCGTGCCGGAATAAGTTAGAGTCTTTTGTTCATTAAAAAGCCCCCAATAAGTCTCTAACTTTTTGGGGGCACACCACCTTACATATAGCTGTTTGGAGGGCTTTTTCCTTATTAAAGTTTGTTTTAAACTTTATCAGGCTCGGGATGCACCCAAGGACTTCGATAAGGTCTCCTAAGCAACTTAGTAGCTTCTGCATCATTGACGACGACTCTGTTTTTCGGATCATATACCAAAGGACGTCCAAGTTCCATAGACATGTTGGCCAAAATACAGGCTGCTGTAGAAATATGACCTTCCTCTATATCAGCTACGGGAAGTTCCTTTGTATTGATGGCATGAATTAAATTCTGCATCTGTCTCCTAGTCGCAGGAGCGGCATTCAACTCAATGTCTTTTTCGGTAAGATCTTCTGGGTATTTTTCTTTTTCATAGAGTACATCAAACAGAATCTTATCCCCTTTTCCGATAGGGATAAATTCCGCTTTCATCGTGCTACCGGCTAGAGTGCCTTTGTCCCCAAAAATTTTGAAAGCCCAAGGATATTCAGGATCTACAGGGTTGCCCCAGGTCCTGTGCTGCCAAACTACGTTTAACTTGTCGTACTCAAAAATGGCTGTTTGTGTGTCTGCAATATTGGATTTGCCATCTTTTTGTACATAAATACCGCCAGTAGCGGTGATTTTCTTGGGCCAACCTAAGCCCAGCAGCCAACGGACTGTATCCAACATGTGGACACACATATCACCTGATATACCGTTACCGTACTCCATAAAGGTTCTCCACCATCTTCTGTGGGGGATGCCGTCATAAGGGCGAAGTGGTGCAGGGCCAGTCCACATCTCATAATCCAGGAATGCCGGAACAGGTTCTAACGGAGGATTTCCATTGGCTCTCATGTGGTAATAACAGCAGATTTCAATATGCGAGATATTCCCCAGCATACCACCTTCGATCACCTGCTTTTTGGCATCGATCAAGTGGGGTGTACTTCTTCTTTGGACACCTACCTGTACCATTTTATTGTATTTGCGTGCTGCCGCTACTACAGCCTCTCCTTCAATCACATCCACAGATATTGGCTTCTGAAGGTATACATGTGATCCTGACTGAATAGCAGCAATAGCCTGAAGTGCATGCCAATGATCCGGAGTACCAATGACAGTAATGTCAAGTTTGTGGTTTTTCAGCAGCTCCCGGTAATCTTTATACAACTTAGGGGTCTTTCCGGATTTTTGTCTTTTGGCAACCATCTCTCCAGCTTCCTTGAGGAGATTTTGGTCCACATCACACAAGGCCTCAACTTCCACATTTGCAATTTGCATCAGACGGAACAAGTCGCTCTTGCCATACCATCCCGTACCGATTAAGGCAACCTTCAGAGGCTTTTCATTGTCAATAAAATCAAAGCTCATCATGCCCATGCTCGCTAAAGCAAGAGTGGCACTGCTTCCTTTTAAAAATTGTCTTCTGTTTATTGAGAAGGATGTCATAGGTCTTTGGGTTAAGAAGGTGAATTCACATCATCGATCCAATTTACAAAAAGGTCAAAATCAAACAAATGTGATTTGATGGATGGTTGAAAAATCTATAGCTAGGAAGTTGGGTGGAGAATAGGGGGGGTGGATAGAGATTAAAAAATCTCTATTGAAATCACCTTCCCATCAAGAGGACTTTAATTCAAGACTCAAAAGGTACGCCCATTTTTTTACCCAATTCCATAAGATCATCAACAACAGGCTTGACAAGGGGGATGCCTGATTTTATCCGCTCGGCCTCAAGCTCTCTTTCCGGATCTCCGGGGATCAATACCCGTTCGTTGCCCGGCGTAGGTGTAGCGGCACGGAATCTCTGGATCCAGTTGTCCATGTGGTTTTTAAAATCTTCGGCAGGTCTAAATGCATCTATTCGCATAGCGCCAAAAAAATGACCTAAACCATCGCCTACAGGATTAGGGTCAGGCTCTAAGAAAGCAACAAAAGGCGGGACCCAAGGACCATAATTTGCGCCTGATAGGACTGCTGACAGAATATCCACAATAGCGCCTAGTGCATAACCTTTGTGTGAACCATGTTCTCTATCGCCTCCTAGTGGAAGCAAAGCGCCTCCTTTTTTTACACCGTTGGCATCTGTGGTGGGGTTTCCTTCTTTGTCTTGTACCCAGCCAAGAGGAGCGTCTGCATCTTTGCGTTGCAAGATCTCAAGTTTTCCGTTTGCAGCAGTAGTGGTTGCCATATCGGCTACAAAAGGAGGTTGGTGTCCTGCGGGTATGGCCACAGCAATAGGATTTGTGCCCAATAGTCGTTCTTTTGAAAAGGTGGGGCTAACTAGGGGGCTGGCATTTGTCAGTGACAGGCCAATCATATCATTGGCCAATGCCATCATGGCGTGGTATCCGGCAATTCCATAATGGTTGGAGTTTTTTACGGCAACCCATCCTGTTCCGGCAATTTTTGCTTTGTCTATGGCAACTTGCATGGCATAGGGAGCTACTACTAGGCCTAATCCCCCGTCACCATCAACAACGGCCGTACTGGGAGTCTCATGTACTATTCTGACGTTTGGGCGGGCATTGATCCTGCCTTTTTCCCATAGCCTGACATACCCTGACAATCGGGCAACGCCATGCGAGTCAACTCCCCTCAAATCCGCAGATAACAATACCGCTGTTGCTGTTTTTGCGTCAGCCTCAGTACAACCCATTTTTAAAAATACAGCGTAGGCAAAATCCGCCAAATGTTTATAGGTAAATAACATAAAGTAGAAGTTAGGAAGTTGAGATAAGGTCAAGTAGCAGGCTGAACTGCCATCTGGGAGCCTTTACCCATTAAAAGGGAAATTGCACCTTCTTTCAAAGCAAAGCTGGAACAAGTAATAGTCTGTACCGGCAATACCGTCAAAATATACTCTATCAGACAAGAAGCCACAACAATCATATCCACACGCATAGGAATCATCCCGGGAATCTTAAGGCGTTCAGCTTTGTCTAATGTCAAAAGTTTACCGGCAATTTCTTCAAAAGCATTCCTTGGCAATTGAAAAGCCTGTTGATTTCGAGGTTTTTGCTGGTGCAACGATGCGTAATAGATGTCTGTAAGTGTATCAAAAGTCCCTGAAGCGCCTACAAGTCCAGTGGGCTTATATAGTTGAATGGCATCTACGAGGGTTTCAAGTTTGCCTCCTAAAAAATCAATCAGCTTTTCTACTTCTACAGCTAGGATCGGATCATGGTAATGAAACAGATCCAACATTCGTTGACCTCCGATTTCATAACTTTTCTTCCAAAGTGCCTCAGTGGCATTCCCGATAATGAACTCCACCGACCCTCCGCCAATATCCATCATAAGGTAATTTTCTGCATTCAGGGACCCACTTAGGCGAATGCCCTCATAGATGAGCTGTGCTTCTTGGTCTCCATCGATCACATTGACCGAAATCCCAAGCTTTTTATATATCTCCTCGACAAACTCCTGTCCGTTTTTTGCATTGCGGACAGCACTTGTTGCAAAAGCATAAACCTTCTGGATGTTTTCACCATCAATCAGATTTTTGAAATGCCTCAGCGTGTGAAATGCTCTTTTTTGGGCATCCTTGCTGATTGTATTTTCGCTTATTCCGCCTTGCCCTATTTTGACAGCGATTTTTTCTTTAAAAAGTGTATTGTAATGATCCTCATACACTTCTACCAATACCAAGTGAAAGGTATTGGTGCCCATGTCAATTATAGCTGCCTTATCAGGAATCATATTCTCCAGGATTTTGGTTGTGCGAATATAGAAAGTTTATTTAAAAAGGAATGGTCAACAAAGTCTTTTAATAAAGAGCCTGATTTTCTACAGGTTCATCAACTTTTATTTCTAAGCAACAGCAGGCCTGCTTATATTTGACCCAAACCAATTTGAAAATAACCAATATGGATAGCCACATCAAAGGAGTGTACACCTCGCCAAGTAATAAGGACAAAATCGATTTGTTGATCAGTAAAAATGAAGAAGCACTGGTTGGCGGTGGTGCTGACCGTATAGCTGCACAGCATAAAAAAGGCAAACTGACCGCTAGAGAACGGATTCTTTTATTAATGGATGAAGGTTCTTTTGAAGAGATTGACAAATTTGTCATGCACAGAAGCAAAGACTTTGGTTTGGATAAAGAACATTATCTCGGAGATGGGGTCATCACAGGGTATGGGGAAGTCAATGGCCGTTTGGTATATGTATATAGCCAAGATTTTACAGTATTTGGAGGGTCGCTGTCGGAGACGCACGCAGAAAAAATCTGTAAAATCATGGATTTGGCGATGAAAAACGGAGCTCCTGTAATTGGTTTGAATGATTCCGGTGGAGCTAGAATCCAAGAAGGGGTAGCCTCTTTGGGTGGTTATGCAGATATCTTTTATAGAAATACGCTGGCATCTGGAGTGGTGCCTCAAATATCAGCCATTATGGGGCCATGTGCGGGTGGAGCAGTTTACTCACCTGCCATTACTGATTTTATCCTGATGGTGGAAAATACTTCCTACATGTTTGTCACTGGACCAAATGTGGTCAAGACAGTGACACAGGAGCAGGTGACAGCAGAGGAATTAGGAGGTGCCAGTACCCACAGTTCAAAGAGTGGGGTGACACATTTTGCCTGCGCAAACGAAGCAGAATGTATCAGGCATATTAAAGAATTGCTGAGTTATCTTCCCCAGAATTGTGAAGATGACGCACCTGTATACACCTATGAAGGAAGTGATGAAAGCAGGCCTCAGCTTGACACTGTCATTCCGGATAATGCCAATCAGCCTTATGACATGAGGGAAGTGATCAGCGGAATTGTTGATGAGAACTCATTTCTCGAGGTTCACCGCAACTACGCAGAAAACATTGTCGTCGGGTTTGCCCGAATTGCAGGCAGAAGCATCGGGATTGTAGGCAATCAGCCCCAGTCACTGGCAGGGGTACTGGACAACAATGCCTCTATCAAAGCAGCTAGATTTGTCAGAACCTGCGACAGTTTCAATGTGCCACTGCTTGTTTTGGTAGATGTGCCAGGCTTTCTTCCCGGGACAGATCAAGAGTGGAACGGAATCATTACCAATGGAGCCAAGCTACTCTATGCCTTTTCGGAAGCTACTGTCCCACGCATTACCGTGATCACGCGAAAAGCATACGGTGGTGCATATGACGTCATGAATTCCAAGCATATCGGAGCTGACTTGAATTATGCTTGGCCTACAGCCGAGATTGCTGTAATGGGGGCGAAAGGAGCTGCTGAGATAATCTTTAAAAAGGAAATTGCTGAAGCAGCCAATCCTGAAGAAAAGCTACAGGAAAAGATTGATGATTATACTGCCAAATTCGCAAATCCTTATCGTGCGGCACATAGAGGATTTATTGACGAAGTGATAATCCCTTCCCAGACTAGGCAAAAATTAATCAAGGCTTTCAAAATGCTAGAAAACAAAGTGGATAAACTTCCCCGCAAAAAACACGGAAACATTCCTTTGTAAATCATAGCACTACAGTAAAATATGTCTACACTAGTAGATCAAAAAAACATTATGTCTCCTGAACAAACATTTCTATATCGCTACTTGAACAATGCTTCTCCTACGGGATTTGAGGCATCAGGCCAGAAAATCTGGATAGATTACATAACGCCATTTGTAGATCAAGTTTTTACAGATCACTATGGCACCGCAGTAGGGGTGATCAACCCTGATGCACACTTTAAAGTTGTAATTGAAGCCCATGCTGACGAAATCAGTTGGTTTGTCAATTATATCAATAACGAAGGGTATATCTATGTGAGGCGCAATGGTGGCTCGGACCATATGATAGCTCCCTCTATGCGGGTCAACATACATACCGAAAAAGGGATGGTGCCAGGTATTTTTGGGTGGCCTGCTATTCATACCAGAAAAGAGGGTAAGGAAGATACGCCTACGCTGGAGAATATTTTCATAGACGTAGGAGCAAGATCCAAAGCTGAAGTTGAAGAGTTAGGTATACATGTAGGTTGCGTCATTACATTTAAAGATGAGCTGCAGGAACTTAACGGGAAATTCTATTCAGGTAGAGCCCTTGATAACCGAATTGGAGGGTACATGATCGCGCAAGTGGCTAGGAAACTGCATGAATCAGGTAGGCAACTGCCTTTTGGGTTGTATATCGTCAATGCAGTTCAAGAAGAAATAGGCCTACGTGGTGCGGAAATGATTGCAGCCAAGATAAAACCTAATCTAGCTGTGATAACAGATGTCTGTCATGATACCACCGCGCCTATGTATAATAAAATAGTAAATGGTGATCTCGCTGCTGGAAAAGGGCCTGTGCTTACCTATGGAGCAGCTGTGCATAAAAAACTTTTAGATATGATTATCGGGGTAGCCAGAAAAAATGAAATCCCATTCCAGAGGGCTGCAGCTTCGAGGGTTACAGGTACAGATACAGATGCATTTGCCTATTCTAACGAAGGGGTTCCTTCTGCACTGATTTCTTTGCCTCTAAAATACATGCATACGACTGTGGAAACAGCAAGCATGGAGGATATTGAAAATGTGATCAAACTGATGCAATGTTTTGTAGAGGAACTTGATCCTAACTACGATTTCAAATACCTATAAACCACACAGGGCTGTCTTTTTGACAGCCCTGTGTTTTTATACTTTGAGATAAGTTTAACCGACAAGATTTCCCTCCTCATCCCATACAGCCAAAGCCCCACGGTCTTCAGGCTTGAGATATAGCGGCAGGTATTTTTCTTCATAGGCAAAACCGTGTTTTTTCATCACTTCCTCTGGAACGCCGTCCCACACATTAGGGGTATTGCCTTGGTATCCTAAATATTTAAAGCCTATTTCTGAAGTGAAATAGCCAGTTGACGTTAGATTTCTCACCATATTGAAAAAGCGAACGCCTCCTTCCATCTCAGGCTTTGCCTTATCAGGCCAGGCGATTAAGTCAATGATTTCCATTCTCTCCTGATCATTAAGCTCCAAGAAATTCTTGCCGTAATGATCTGTACTGTAATGGTCCAGCCACATCAGTCCTCCACGCATGGGTGTCTGATAGGCGGGATAATCTTTCATCATAAATTCTATGAAATCCGGCACACCTGCTTCAGTGGCGCTGCCCGATTCATCATCAGCAGGCATGATGATATCCACCAAGATGTCCAGTTTTTTTCTCTCTTCTTCTGTAAAAAAGGTTTCTGACAGCAGCCTTTGATCCAGCATCTTTTCTTCTTCTGTTCTTCCTCCAGGAGTTCCCCCGGCCAATTGAGGGCTGTAATCAGCAGCTTTGTCTGCAGGAGTACAGTGGGTAAGTAGGAATCCGGAGGCCAAGGATCCGGTGAATAGGAGTTTGAGGTTTTCTCTTCTGTTCATGGCTACTATATGTTTTTCTTTTTCAATTCACTCACTATATAATCAGATGTCCTCCAGGAAAGCGCAAGGATAGTCCAAGTAGGGTTTTTATCTGCCTGCGAGACAAAAGGACCTGCATCCACCACAAAGAGATTGTCACAATCATGTGCCTGACAGTTGCTGTTCAGCACTGAAGTAGCAGGGTTGTTGCCCATTCTCGTTGTACCTACCTCATGGATAATCCTTCCTGGGGCAGCTAGACCATATTGAGTGTCTGCTCCTGGTTTGTTGCCAAGCAACACAGCACCTGCATTTGTCAGTATTTCTTCAAATGTATCCTGCATGTGTTTGGCCTGCTTGATTTCCTGGTCTGTCCACTGATAGTTGAAACGAAGGACAGGAATTCCGTATTTATCTACTACATTATTGTCTATTTCACAATAGTTGGTGATTTGTGGGATGCTTTCACCTCGGCCCGACATGCCTATAGTAGTACCGTAAAATCTCCTGATGTCTTTTTTGAGTCCTTCACCATAACCACCATTAGGACTTGGGTTGCCGAACTCATCTTTGATGTATTTGCGCATCGTATCCATTGAGAAACCGATACCATAGGATGGCATGGACATTCCTCCCCAATATTCTATGTGGTAACCTCTGGCAAAATCTAATTTCTTATTGTCTAGCCACCATGGGGTATAGACGTGCATACCACCTACACCATCTTCATTATACCGCTCTCTATCCATTAGGTCTGGTAAAATCCCCATTCGGTCTGATCCAGTGGAATCATGAAGGTATTTGCCTACCATTCCACTGCTATTGCCAACACCGTTTGGATGAGACTTTGATTTTGAGTTGAGCATGATCCTGGCTGATTCACATGCAGATGCACCCAGCACGACAACGCGTGATCTTAATTTGTATTCCTTCATGTCCAATTTGCTGACATAAGAAACACCTGTGGCCTTACCGTTGTCATCCATGGTCACGGCCCTTACCATTGCTTGGGTATAAAGTTCCACGCGACCTTTTTTCATAGCAGGTTTGACCAAAACTGTTCCCGCCGAAAAGTCAGCATAGGCCTGACAGGCCCTGTTGCATTGGTTACAGAAAAAACAGACACCCCTTTCATTGTTGATCGGTCTTGTCAACATTGAGAGTCTGGATGGAATCACAGGCACATTGGCCTTTTTGGCTCCTTTCATCGCAAACATCTCATGAAGACGCGGTTTTGGTGGAGGTAAAAAATACCCGTCAGGTTCATTGTACATCCCTTCTTTGGAGCCAAATACACCTATCAATTTATCTACTTTGTCATAATAAGGCTTAAGGTCATCATAGCCAATAGGCCAGTCATCTCCTAATCCATCAATACTTCTGCGCTTGAAATCATTAGGTCCAAACCTCAAAGAAATCCTTCCCCAATGGTTGGTTCTACCCCCCAGCATTCTTGATCTGAACCAGTCGAAGCTAGTTCCCTTCGTTCTCGTGTACGGTTCTCCCTCTATGTCCCATCCTCCAATAGCAGCGTCAAAATCCCCGAAAGGACGAATTCTTGTTCCGCCACCTCTTCTTGGAGATTCCCAAGGATACCGAAGCTGTGTCCTGTCTTCATCTTTGGCAGGATCAAAGTCGGCTCCTGCTTCTAACACCGCTACAGAGAGTCCAGCTTCAGACAAGATTTTGGAGGCCATACCTCCACCGGCACCTGATCCAACAATGATGACATCATAGGCTTCGCCAGAAGATTTGATTTCAAAACTCATGTTTTTTAAAATTTTTATTTTTGTATGACAAGTTTATGAAAAAAATATATAAAACAAAACAGATCTTTTTAGAGCTGAACTTATTTTTTGTATCGTCAATTGGTATCTATTTCAGCCATTTTATCTTGAATAAATGGCCAAATAGTTGCAAAAACCAATTGATGACCTGCTTCAGTTGGATGGATTCCATCTGGAAGATTAAGTTCTTTTTCTCCTGCGACTCCTTCCAGTAAGAAGGGAACTAGGGTAACATTTTCTTCTTGGGAAATTTCTGGATAGATTCTTTCGAATGAAGCGGTGTAAGCTTGTCCCATATTGGGCGGAATTTGCATCCCTGCAAGGATGATGCATGTATTTGGGTAGCGGCTATTTACCATTTGGATCATGTTTTTGAGGTTCTTTTTTGTTTCTTCTACGGCGATTCCGCGTAGCCCATCATTCCCTCCCAATTCCAAAAAGAATATAGCCGGCTCTTCTTCCAAAAACCAATCTAACCTGCTCAGTCCACTTGCAGTCGTCTCGCCACTAAGACCGGCATTGATCACTCTATAATTCAATCCAAGGCTATCAATCCGCTGGGCCACTAATCCAGGAAATGCATCTTCTTCATCAATTCCGTACCCGGCTGTAAGACTATTGCCAAAAAACAGAATCAATTTTTTTTCTGAGGTTGGTGCTGTGTCGGTAGATTCATTGGTTTCTACCTGTTGACTGCGCTCATTTGCGCAACCTAAAGACATACTGACTAGCAAAAGGAAACAAATAATTCTAAACATTGGATTATGATTTGGCATAATGGATGTTTTTGCACTTTAAACTAACGAAAGCAAGTTAGTATATATTTAAATTCAATGAGCTTATGCAGGTTTTTTCCTCTTCTCAATCGCTTCAAACCTATCATTGTATGTTTTGTCATAAAGCTGAAGAAAGACTCTTTGGTGGAAAAGTCATTTTTTCAAATGTATTTGTAATGTAATTGCTTGGGATTATTGATGTTTTATTGCTTTAGAACCTCATTTGCTGCTTTAAAATAAGCACTTATGGATTTTTGATCATTCATTAGCTTATCTTTAGTGAGTTCTAGGGAAACCTTTAAGCTCTGGCTAAACGTTATCTCCACCAAAATCCCCTCAAATTTTTATGAGTATTATCAGCATCAAGGGCGTATCCAAAACCTACCAAAGTGGAAACAGAAAGCTAACAGTTCTGGATCAAGTCAATATTGAAATAGCCAAAGGAGACAGTATAGCAATAGTGGGCCCTTCAGGTAGTGGCAAAACTACGCTTCTTGGCCTTTGTGCAGGTTTAGACTCTGCCAGTACAGGTACTATCGAGTTGAGTGGTAAGCGGCTTGATTTATTGTCTGAGGACGAAAGAGCTTCTGTGAGAAGCCAGCATGTAGGATTTATTTTCCAGAACTTCCAGCTATTGCCTACATTGACAGCTTTGGAAAACGTAATGGTTCCTCTAGAATTGAAAAAAAGAAAAGATGCCAAAGAAAAGGCTATGGCCTTGCTCAAAAAAGTGGGTTTGGAGAGCAGGATGACCCATTATCCTTCCCAGCTTTCCGGAGGTGAGCAGCAGCGTGTATCGATAGCAAGAGCTTTTGCGAATGAACCTGAAATACTTTTTGCAGATGAGCCCACAGGTAATCTCGATACAGATACAGGAGAGATGATTGAGGACTTGATTTTTGAATTAAACAAAGCAGAAGGTACTACACTTGTTCTGGTCACACATGATCCAGAGCTGGCAAAGCGCACAAACAGAATCATCCATATCAAAGGCGGAAAAATACAGGAGGCAAATCATGACTGATTTCAGATGGGTGGTCAAAATGGCCATCAGGGATTTCCGCAAGAATTTTTCCCGGCTACTGTTGTTCGTGTCTTCCATGGTCATCGGGATAGCAGCACTTGTCGCCATTAGTTCTTTTGGTGAAAATCTCAAAAAAGACATCGAAAAGCAGTCCAAAGAATTGGTAGGTGCCGATCTTGTACTGCGCAACAATCAGCCTTTGGGTGATCAACCTACTGATAGCATTGCAGTTGCAATTTCTGAAGAAATCAATTTTGCCAGTATGGTTGCATTTCCAGCTACCGGTGAGAGTAGACTGACGCAAGTCAGGGCATTGGAAGGGGATTATCCTTTTTATGGACAGCTAGAGACTCTCCCTGTAGAGGCTGCAGTGACTTTCCGTACAGGGGGAAGAAAAGCCCTCGTAGAAAAATTGTTGATGGCCCAATTTGATGCGCAAGTTGGTGACAGTATCAAAGTGGGTGAGCTAACTTTTGAGATTGCCGGTGAACTGCAAAAGGTGCCAGGGCAGACAGGCATCACGGCTACTGTCGCACCTGCAGTTTATATTCCTATGGCCTATGCCGAGGCTACTGGTTTGATCCAATTTGGCAGCAGGCTGAATTATCAAAGGTATTATGAGTTTGACGAATCTATTGATCCAGATCAGCTTGTCAAAACTTATGAAAGTCAATGGGAAGAGGATAGGATAGACGCGGATACAGTTGAAGAAAGACGTACACAAACAGGCCGGTCTTTTGAAAACCTTTCCAATTTTCTGAGTCTGGTAGCTTTTATAGCGCTCCTGTTGGGATGTGTTGGAGTAGCGAGTGCGGTCAATGTATTTGTTAAGGAAAAACTTCCTTCAGTTGCAGTTCTCCGTTGTCTTGGAGTTTCGGCATGGCAAACCATGTCGATATACTTGATCCAGATTTTGTTAATGGGGCTGTTCGGGTCAATAGTGGGTGCTTTATTGGGCACAGGGCTTCAATATCTCTTACCCTTGGTGTTTGAAGACTTTCTTCCGGTGGAGGTCAGTGTTGCAATTTCTTGGAAAAGCGTAGGTTTTGGTCTTTTGACAGGTTTGCTCGTGTCTTTGTTATTTGCGTTGCTTCCCTTGCTGAAAGTTCGAAAGGTATCACCTATGGCAACTTTACGTCCTGATGAAGGAAATGTCAAATTGAGTAAGGATAAACTGAGATGGGCAGTCATTTTGGGTATTTTACTTTTCATATTTGGGTTTGCATTCATGCTGCTGAAAGGGTGGAAGGAAGCATTGGCTTTTACTGGTTTTATTGTGTTTGCTTTTGCAGTCTTATGGGCAGTCGCCACATTGATCATGTGGCTCATCAGAAAATTTTTGCCGATCACGCTCAGGTATACCATCAGACAATCTCTTGCCAATTTATATAGGCCCAACAACCAGACTGTTTCTCTTATTGCCACAATAGGACTAGGTACAGCGATGATTAGTACTTTGTTTTTTGTACAAGGGCTCCTTTTGGACGAAGCACGTTTTGCTGACAAAGAGGATCAGCCGAATATGCTCCTTTTTGATATCCAATCTCATCAGGTGGATGAAGTGGCAGCGGTGATCAAGTTAAAAGGATTGCCTGTAATGCAGCAGGTTCCCATAGTGACAATGGCATTAGAGTCTATCAATGGGATAGACAAAAAAACCAATGACTCACTTCCTGAAGATGAGAGGAGATCCAAAAACTTATACAATAGAGAGTTCCGGGTCACATATCGGGATTCTTTAATTGCATCTGAAAGACTTACTCAAGGCACACTTAGGCCTGTAGGTCAACAGGGTGATTCAATTTTTATCTCGGTGGACCAAGGCTATGCGCTCCGGACAGGGATGAAATTGGGAGACGAAGTTGTTTTCAATGTTCAGGGAAGAAGGTTGAAAACCTACATAGGGAGTTATAGAGACATCAAATTCAATCAGGTGTCGACCAATTTCTTGGTATTGTTTCCTGAAAATGTACTCAACAACGCCCCTAAATTCCATGTATTGATCACCAAAACATCGAATGACCGACAAGCGGCAGATCTACAAGCAGAAGTGGTACGGAAATATCCGAATATTTCGGTGATCAACCTGGGTACAATTGTAGAAACACTTGAAGAGATTTTAGGGAAAATAAGTTTTGTCATTCAATTTATGGCATTTTTCAGTATTGCTACCGGCATTCTGGTGCTCATCAGCTCACTGATAATCAGTAAGTACCAAAGAATGCGTGAAAGTATTCTGCTAAGAACATTAGGTGCAGATAGTTTGACAGTCAGTAAAATCAACACTTTGGAATATTTCTTTTTAGGTTCTTTGGCCTCCTTAAGCGGGATATTGCTTTCATTTTTGGCAACATTCCTATTGACAAAGTTTGTTTTTGAGTTGCCTTACAGAGGCGCCTTTCAAGAAGCTACAATCGTATATGTGGCCATTACGCTGTTAACCATATTCCTTGGCTGGCTTAATGGTAGAAATGCTGTCAAAGTGCCTCCAATGGAAATCTTAAGAGGTTGATGATTTGGATGAATAAAATAGTTAAAACATTTTTTTTTTCGTTTTTAAAACTAAATTACATCCAAATAAAAAATCTTTTGATTATCCGCAATTGAACCACAATGCAAATTCCCTTTGGTTATCTGGCTGGAAGACCGAAGTCGGGAGTAATTCGGATTTTAAATTTTCGAGATATTTCTGATGAATTTTAAGCCTTCTGGCAAGAAAGCGGATTTACATAAAAAATCTTATATGAAAGCAACCATGTTATGTTTCTGCCTTATGGTGGCGTCTTGTTTTATTATGTTTCAGGCCCAAGCGCAAGTACATGTTGGGGTGTACCACGGTGGTGTATTATCCCAAATCGGCGTAGGGACCGATAATGACAAGAAATTTTTTGGTGAGGCCAGATTTCTCGCCGGAGATGTGGTCAATTTTGTTCTGGGCGTGGAGGCATTGGGCCATTACAACCTCAGGAGGGAGGAGATGTACAACCTGCACATTGGGCTGATGGTAGGTTTTTCGGATATAGATGAAGGAAGGATTGGGATTCCGCTTGGGTTGAGCTTCAAGCCTGTTGCCAACCACAAGCAATTCTCACTTTTAATGGAAGGCACCCCGATGATCATTGAAAGTACCCTGACTCTAAGGGCAAATGTTGGTTTGCGATATACATTCAAAAAAGAATAAAAGCTACCGCTAGATTTAATCGGTTTCCTCCGGTTTTTCCTAAAGGATGACCGGTTTTTTTATTGTGTGGAAATGGATTATTTTGATGCAGTCAAAAACCATCAAAAATGAAAAAATCCCTGATGCTGCTGGTAATCAGCGTATTTTTCTTTGCTAATCAATCATTTTCCCAAATCATGCCTTCTCCGGATAGGAAAGAAGGTGAAGGCCCATATGGGAAACTGATTCTCCGAGGAGTGACCCTCATAGACGGGACTGGAGCGCCCCCAATCGGTCCTGTGGATGTAGTCATTGTTCAAAACCGAATAGCAGAGGTAAGGGTCGTGGGTTACCCGGGCTTGCCAATCAAAGAAGAGCGTAGACCTCAGGTTGGTCCCGGTGACAAAGTGATGGAACTAGAAGGGCACTATCTGCTACCGGGTTTTATAGATATGCATGGCCATATAGGCGGGGCAGGACAGGGCACCCCAGCGGAGTATGTATTCAAACTCTGGATGGCTCATGGCATCACCACTATCAAAGATCCATCTGCTGGTAATGGTTTGAACTGGGTCTTAGAGCATAAACGAAAAGCTGCGGCAAACGAAATAACAGCTCCCAGAATACTCGCCTATACAAGTTTTGGACAAGGTGCTGCAAAGCCCATAACCAATGCTGCTGAGGCAAAAGCCTGGGTAAATGCAAATGCCAAAAACGGTGCCGATGGCATAAAATTTTTTGGGGCAAAGCCCGAGGTGATGCAAGCTGCCTTGGAAGAGAACAAAAGGATAGGGCTTCGCTCTTCCATGCATCATGCCCAGATGGATGTCGCCAGGTGGAATGTTTTGCATTCTGCCAGGGCGGGATTGACTACTATGGAACATTGGTATGGCCTGCCAGAGGCACTTTTTGAAGACCGGACTATTCAAGATTACAGGTTGGACTATAACTACCAAAATGAGCAGCACCGTTTTGCTGAAGCAGGAAAACTGTGGAAGCAGGCTGCAAAGCCTTATTCTCCTCACTGGAACAAGGTGTTGCAAGAGCTGTTGGACTTGGATTTTACACTTGATCCCACTTTTAATATTTATGAAGCCAATAGGGATCTGATGCGGGCGAGAAGGGCCGAGTGGCATGAGGAGTATACATTGCCATCCTTGTGGAGATTTTACAAACCTAGCCGGGAATCCCATGGGTCCTATTGGTTTGATTGGACTACAGAAGAAGAGATCCAATGGAAGGAAAATTACACCCTTTGGATGACCTTTGTCAATGAATATAAAAATAGAGGAGGGAGAGTGACAGCAGGGTCGGATTCCGGATTCATCTATCAGCTTTATGGCTTTGCATTTATCAGAGAACTTGAATTGCTAAGAGAGGCTGGATTTCATCCATTGGAAGTGATTAGAGCCGCTACCATGCATGCAGCAGAAGCAATTGGGATGGAAAAAGAACTTGGAACTGTAGAAGTCGGGAAGCTGGCCGATCTACTCATCCTTGAAGAAAACCCTTTGCAAAACATCAAGGTACTTTACGGAACAGGCGCCATTAGAATAGGAGATGATAATGAGCCAATTAGAGTGGGCGGTGTCAAATACACCATTAAAGATGGTATTGTCTACGATGCAAAACAACTTCTGTCGGATGTGCGTACTATGGTACAGGCACATAAAAACCGGGAAGAAGCACGCAAGCTGACTCAACCTGGATTAGATTGGTAATAACGGCCTTAGGAAAAACATTTCCTGAGGCCTGTTGTGTTTTTCAAGCGTTTCAGAAGGGGAGCATATGAGTGAGATCAGAATCAACAATACAGAAATTTTTTATGTCAAAGAAGGGCAAGGTGACGAAGTGGTGGTAATGTCACATGGTTTGCTGTGGAGCCATAAAATGTTTATGGATCAAATCGATCAGTTGAAAAAACAATATACAGTGATAGCTTATGATCATAGGGGGCAGGGACAAAGCGAAGTAAGTGCTGGGAATTATACCATAGACCTGCTCACTGAAGATGCAAAAGCCTTGATTGAAGCGTTGACAGATAAGCCCGTTCATTTTGTTGGGCTGTCAATGGGAGGATTTGTGGGAATGAGATTGGCTGCGAGATATCCGCATCTGATCAAAAGCCTGATCTTGATGGAAACTTCAGCCAATCCTGAACCAGTTGAAAATCTTCCCAAATACAGATTTCTTAATGGAATAGTAAAATATTTCGGCGTGCTTCCTGTAGTCGCAAATAGCGTGATGAAGATTATGTTTGCGGAAAGTTGGCTCAAGAAATCTCAAAACCAACCACTTGTTAAAAAATGGTCCAAAGAACTGCAGTCCAATAAAAAGACAATTACCAAATCCGTCGAAGCGGTATTGTATCGCAAAGGGATAGAAGATGAAATCCGACACATAAAATGTCCTGCAATGATTATTGTTGGAGATGAAGATGTAGCCACCAAACCGGAAAAAGCCAAATTCATACAAATGGCAATTCCCAATGCTGTTCTACACATGTTGCCAGGAGCAGGACACAGTAGTAGTATAGAAAAACCGGAAGAAGTGAATAGGCTCTTGGAGCAATGGCTTGAAAATTTTTAATTTTTTTTAATGAAAGCGTGAACTTTTTGTTCAAATTAAATGTATATACATTAAATACCAAAACAGTAACATGAGAATAGAAGACGCAATTCAGCAGAAAGAATTCAAGGATCCCTACCACAAGGCGGTGGTCAATCTTCTTTATACACAGAGTTATATTGTTTCCAAGCAGAGTGTTCTATTCAAACCCCATGGAATTTCTCCAGAACAATACAATGTATTACGCATTTTGAAAGGGCAAAATGGAAATCCGATTACAGTGTCTTCCATCCAGGAAAGAATGTTGAATAAGATGTCAAACGCTTCTAGACTAGTGGAGAAATTGAAGCAAAAAGAAATGGTTCTGAGGGAAGAATGTCCTCAAGACAGACGTCAGGTTGATGTGAGGATTACAGCAAAAGGAATTGATGTTCTTCAGCAAATCGAAAATGAAATCGTTCATCATAATACTGAGCTGATTCAGCTAACTGAAGATGAGGTTCATTTGCTTAATAATTTATTGGACAAATTACGGGGATAAAATTTTTCCAAAAAAAATGTATATACATTAAAATTCAATACACATATATTTTAAATTCACAAAAGAACAAAACTATGAGTACTACAAAATGGTCTATTGACCCAACGCATTCAGAAGTGTCATTCAAAGTAAAGCACTTGGTGATTTCAACTGTGACAGGCTATTTCAAATCTTTTGAAGGATCGGCAGAGACAAGTGGAGAAGATTTTAACGGGGCAAAAATTACTTTCAGTGCTGCCATTGACAGTATCGATACCAACCAAGGGGATCGCGATAACCACCTGAAATCAGCTGATTTCTTTGATGCAGCCAATTATCCGAAGCTTACTTTTGAGGGAACCTTGAATGGCAGCAGCCTTGAAGGCAATCTTACGATCAAAGGCACTACTAAGCCAGTGACGCTTGATGTAGATTTTGGTGGAATTGTTCAGGATCCATATGGAAATACCAAAGCTGGCTTTGAACTTGAGGGTAAAATCAGCAGAAAAGAATTTGGATTGACCTGGAATGCCGTGACTGAAGCAGGAAGTGTGGTAGTCAGTGATCAAGTAAGACTGATTGTAAGTGCACAGGTTGTCAAACAATAACCTTATCCTGGATGTAGTATCGCTGACAGCTTAACCAGCTGTCAGTGAAGACTGCATCCTTTTTAACCCATAAAATCAAAAAGTCATGAAACCGCTGATAACTGGTATCCATCACATTACTGCAATAGCAGGAAATGCACAAAAAAACATTGATTTCTATACGGGCATACTTGGGCTGCGCTTGGTGAAAAGGACGATCAATTTTGATGCCCCTGATGTATATCACTTTTACTTTGGTGATGAATTGGGAGCTCCTGGAACGGTTTTCACTACGTTCCCATTTGCTGGAGCAAGGAGGGGTACCAAAGGAACAGGCGAATTGACTTATACTGCATTCTCTATAGCCTCCGGAGCTTTGGATTTCTGGATTGATCGCCTGAAAAAATTTGGGATTGCAGTTTCTACTCCATTGACCAGGTTTGGTGAGCAGCTCCTCAGGTTTGAAGACCACGACGGCATGGGAATCGAACTCATTGCCAATGCCAATGATACCCGAAAAGGCTGGACCTATGGCAACATCCCTTTGGAATTTAGCATTAAGGGCTTTTACGGCGCTACGCTTTTGCTGGCAGATCATGAAGCCACAGCACACTTGTTGACCACGCACATGAATTACAAGCTGATAGGGGAAGAAAAATCAAGGTTCCGATACGGGACTGAGGGCAAACCGGGTGACATCGTCGATATTGTCGTCGATCCAAACACAAGGCCAGGCATACAAAGTGCCGGTACAGTCCATCACATTGCCTTTAGAACAGACAATGAAGCCTCCCAACTTGAAATACAGCAGCTCTTGCTCCGCAACGGCTACCATGTCACTGAAGTCAAAGACAGGAACTACTTCAAGTCCATTTACTTCAGAGAGCCTGGAGGAGTACTATTTGAAATTGCTACAGATTCGCCTGGATTCGCAATCGATGAGGATGAGGCACATTTGGGTGAAGCACTCAAACTCCCTAATTGGGCGGAATCCAAAAGAGAACAGATCGAATTCAAACTTCCGAAAGTACAATTGAACAAAGAAGCTTATGCATGAAATCAAAAATTCCGGTAAATCCCTAAAAGAAGCAAAAAAAGTCGCCATCCTGCTTCATGGAAGGGGTGCTTCTGCTGAGAGTATCCTGAGTTTGGCAGATCATCTTTCACTTCAGGATTTTGCACTCTTTGCACCTCAGGCACCTGGCCATACTTGGTATCCATATAGCTTTATGGCTCCAGATGAAGCCAATGCAGCAGATTTAAAAAGAGCCATAGAGATCATAGATGAATTGGTCAATCAACTTCATGCGGAAGGTTTTGCCTACGATCAGATCTATTTTATCGGATTTTCACAAGGCGCCTGCCTCAGTCTGGAATATGCATCTTTAAATGCCAAAAAATATGGGGGCGTTATTGCCTTTACTGGGGGATTGATAGGTGAAAAACTAGTGCATAATAAGTATAGTGGAGATTTTGGCCAAACCCCTGTTTTTATCGGCTGCAGCCACAAAGACATACATGTGCCACTTCAAAGGGTGCAAGAAAGTGCTGCCCTAATGGAACAATTGGGAGCAAATGTCAACACCATGATTTTCCAAGATACCCATCACACGATTAGAGAAGAAGAAGTCGATTGGGTAAACAAAAATATTTTATCCTAAAGCAAGCTAAAACCAACTCTTGATTTATCCGGACCGACACATGTCGGTCCGGTTTTTTTTTATGAAATGGTGCTGAATATCCTCTTATCAGA
>DAIPZN010000021.1:0-46649 GCA_036782195.1 Cyclobacteriaceae bacterium
ACAACAACTTCTTGGTTGGACAAGATCAGGGAATCATTACTACCAACAGTTTGGGACTTAACTATAGCGACAAATTGGGTGAAAAAGCCAATCTAACTGCAAGTTATTTCTTCAACTCTACAAACAACAACCTCGCGGTGCTGACCAATAGGGAGACAATTCTTTCCGAGACAAACAGACAATTTTATGAGGAAAGCCTAATCAATACGATTCGGAACAACAACCATAGGGTCAATGCCAGGATGGAATATGATATCAATCCAAAACATGCCATCATTGTATCTCCTTCCTTGAATTTTCAGACTAACACCAATTACAGCGACCGTGATGCTTTGAACTTATCCGCTATTCTAAATCCAATAAGTAGTGTAAGGTCCATCTCCAATGCTACTACAGAAGGTTATAATTTAGCCAACAACTTGGTGTATAGATACAGGTTTGATAAAAAGGGCCGAACACTTTCCACTAACATCTTCACCACTTGGACAAAGAGAGATCAGCTTTCGGATCTCTTGGCTGCAAACAGAGATTGGATCAGGGACGTGAGAGATACGATCAACCAAGAGACTATTGGTTTATCTGATGGATTCAATTACAGGGTTTCTGCCCAATTGACCGAACCTCTTGGGGAAAAATCTTTGATGACTTTATCCTATCAGGTGGGGAATAACAAAACTTCTTCTGACCAGCAGACATTTAGCTTGGTCCCTGAAGCTGGCATAATGGTTTTAGATCCCAGCTTAAGTAACGTTTTTGATAACAAATTCATTGTACAGAGGCCTTCTGTGGGGTACAGCTATAATTTCGAAAACTGGAACATCAATGCCAACCTAGATTACCAATATGCCGAACAGGACAATCAAAGCCTTTACCCTCTGGAAAGGACATTCAACAGAAATTTCAGCAATGTGCTTCCTGGCTTAAATGCATTCTACCGTAACCAGAAAACAGGGAAATCATTTAGATTAAGATACAGAACCAATACACAAGAACCAGCTGTATCTCAACTTCAAAATGTAATCAACAACAATAACCCGCTACAGCTTTCTGTAGGTAATCCAAATCTGGGTCAAGCTTATAGCCATACGATATTTACCAACTACTCGAAGATCAACATGGAGAAATCCAGGACTTTCTTCACTTTCTTGTTTTTGTCCAGAACGGATAATTTTATCGGCACCAGCACTTTTGTTGCCCAAAGTGACACTTTAATTAATGGTGATGTGCTCTTGAGAACTGGAGGACAGATCAGCAGGCCTGAAAATTTTAACGGTAACATCAGGTCAAGACTCTTTGTCACGTATGGTGCCCCAATAAAGGGATTGAAATCCCAGTTTAACAGCAATTCGGGTATTTCCTTTAACAGGACTCCAGGCCTTATCAATGATCAGCGCAACTTCAATGACAACATTGATTTATCCCAAGGACTTACCTTGACTAGTAACATCAGCAAGGATTTAGATTTTACCCTTTCTTCCACGGGCACATATACCATTGTCAACAGCAGTCTACAAGCCAATCTGAATAACAATTATTACATTCAAAACTCCAATATAAGGTTCTATTACTCTCCTAATAAAGGAAAAATCTTCTTTTCAAACATTGTCAACAATAACCTGTATCGAGGCCTTGCAGCCTTTGACCAATCCGTTTGGCTTTGGAATATTGAAGCGGGTTACAGATTTACTAAAGGAAATAGAGCAGAACTTAAGTTGACTGTCTTTGATTTACTCAATCAAAACAATGCGATCTCAAGGACCATTTCAGATGTGGCAATTACTGATACATTTACTACTGTATTGACGAGATATAGCTTGCTGTCCTTTGTCTATAATATTGGCAACTTTAAGGCTCCCGCGAGGGAAGAGGCAAGCCCAATGGGCCGCCCTTGGGGTGGAGGCGGAAGAACTTGGTAATCAGATGAAGAGGGGCAATCGCCCCTTTTTTTTGGTCTTAAAGGATAGGTACCGCTTTTATATTTTTCTAAAACAGGATGCGTATTGGATATACACTGCAATTTTGGCCTGTAATTCAGGATTTGGCTGAGAGGATTACTGCTTTCCGCTCAATTGTTTTAGATTTGTGGTTCTTAATAGAGAACAGGCATGCATCAGGAGAAAATCGAAGCCATAAAAGTTGCCATTCATCATGCCACTGCGGCAAATCAAGATGAATTGGAAGCCTATAGGATGAAATTCATTAGCAAAAAAAGCGTCGTAGGAGAGCTTTTTGCAGACATGAGAAATATTCCGAATGAAGAGAAAAGAGCCTATGGTCAGCTGGTCAACGAGGTCAAACAACTTGCTGATGATAAATTCAAGGAGCTGATTGAAGCGTTGAACAATGCCAATGGCAATTCTAGAGAATCAGAGTGGGATCTTACCCTTCCCCCTTCAGCCAATGTGACAGGAGCAATGCATCCTCTGACCGCCACGAGAAAAAGGATCATAGAAATATTTGAGCGTATTGGTTTCAATCTTTCTGAAGGGCCTGAAATAGAAGATGACTGGCATAATTTTACGGCACTCAATTTTCCTGAAAACCATCCTGCAAGAGAAATGCAAGATACTTTTTTCATAGAAAAAAGGCCTGATATAGCACTGCGAACGCATACTTCTTCTGTGCAGGTGAGAGTGATGGAAAATCAAAAGCCACCAATTAGGACGCTTTCCCCAGGACGGGTGTATAGAAATGAAGCCATTTCAGCAAGGGCACACTGTATTTTCCATCAAGTTGAAGGTTTATATGTTGATGAGCATGTTGGTTTTGCTGATCTAAAAAATACACTGTACCATTTTGCCAAAGAAATGTTTGGCAAAGAAACCAAGGTTAGGTTTAGGCCTTCTTTTTTCCCGTTTACAGAACCAAGTGCTGAAATTGACATCAGCTGCCAGCTGTGTGGCGGTACAGGCTGTAATGTGTGTAAAGGTTCAGGCTGGGTAGAAATCGGTGGATCAGGAATGGTTGATCCAAACGTACTTGAAAACTGTGGTATTGATTCAACCAAATATACCGGATTTGCCTTTGGTATGGGGATAGAAAGAATAGCCATGCTGAAATATCAAATCAAAGATCTTCGGCTTTTCACTGAAAATGATGTCCGGTTTTTGGGGCAGTTCAAATCACTGATGACTTAAAAAAAGGCTCTGAAGAAAAATTCAGAGCTATTAATTCGCTAATATCCTTAATGATTCGAGGTAGTGACAGGTTTCCTTTAAAAGGCCACTGCCTTTATTTGCAGCATTACCGATCACAACCAAATCTGCCCCTGATTTAAAGGCAGTTTTCACCTTTTGAATCGTATTGAGCCCACCACCTACTATTAAAGGTGCGGCAATATGTTTTTTTACTGCCTGTATGATTTCTGGACTTACAGGCTCTTGTGCTCCGCTACCCGCGTCAAGGTAAAAGTACCGGAGTCCCAGATACCTACCTGCCAGAGCGGTGGCTACACTTAACTCTGGTTTGGAATTGGGCAAAGGAATAGTCTGACTGATGTAATTCACGGAAGTAGTCAATCCACCATCGATGAGCATATACCCTGTTGGAAGCACCTCTAGATCAGCTTTTGCCAAAAGAGGGGCTATAGTGACATGCTGCCCGATGAGTAACTCAGGATTTCTGCCCGAAATCAGCGAAAGGAATAAAATTCCATCTGCCAAGGGACTAAACTGAATCACATTTCCGGGGAATAAAATTACCGGGATGGTAGTATGGGTTTTGATGAGGGAAATGATCTGGTCTATCCTATTTTGGAGCATCAGACTACCTCCCAGAAAGAAAAAATCAACTTTTAAAGAAATTGCTTCTTTTAGCTGACGGGTAAAATTTTCTACTGAATCGACTTCATCTGGATCAATGAGCCATGCTACACCTTTGCGCCCTGAGACATGAAGCGCTTCAAGGGATAGTGCTATCCGGGTTCCTTTCATTGAGGGATTGATATTGGTTTTGCTGCAACCTCTGTCTGAGTTGCTCTTTGCCTAAGTTAAGCACAATTGGAAGGAGAACAGAACCCATTCTTGAAATAAATCCGGAGCTTGGCTTTCCGCCTGTCAGTCTAGCTTTGATTTCATCATCCAATAGTCCTTCTCGCTGTAGAGTAAGCAAAACCTGGTCGGTCTTTTTGTTTTTCTTTTTTCTGAAAAGCCTACTGATCAACAAAGCGGCTACTGCTCCCGCAGCTACTGTTCCCCCTATTTTAACCCAACCTTCAGTATCTTGCTTCAGCCTGTTCAACTGCATGTTGAGTGTTTGCTCCAGCTCCTCAGCTTTTAGTTGTAATCCTCTATCTTTTTCCATAGTGTCTTTTATTCTTTGACTTTACTTTTGACCCTGAAAATAAAGGCTTTTAAAGAATCCTGAGCTGAATCAGAAAGCCGGCCTGAGTTTCTCATAATGTAAAGCACAATCAGCAGCACAATATAAATCAACGCGACATATAGGAAGCCCATATAATTAGAATAGGTGACTTCATTTAGATAAAACGCAAGGCATATACTTAAGAAGAGTAATACAAAAAGAGCAACCAATCCCATGAGTACCAAAAGTAAAATCCTGGTCATGAAAATGGATACTTGTTCACTGATTTCATTTTTGACCATTTGCATGCGTACTTCTACTAGCTGCTTGATGGTCTGGATGATTTCTGAGACATTCAACATAGATTATTCTTTAAAAAACCAATAATATTTTATTTCAACAATATACGACAAAAACCGTGCTTCAAAAATCCTGCAGCTTGAGCTATTCTTGATTTTGCTCGTAATATTTAAAAGTCAATACTGCTTCTAAGGCCCTGGTTATTGCTTGGTTGATCGGGTACTGTTCACTCGTGAGATTGAAATCTAAATTATACAATCTGGTGTAATAGTCACTACTCCCAGGGATGTCCAATCCGGACTGAAGAGCGGTCGTTGCAGCTTCATACTCTGCTTTTTTAGCGGTTTTGATTTTCTTGCAGGTAATGATTTCTTTCTCCCCTGACTTGTTCTTTCTGGCAGAGCTGCCGAACAATCTGCAGATCATTCCTCTGTTGGCATAATCTGAGCACATTCCTTTTTCACCGTCTTCACTGAAGCTTTTGTAGATGATGCAAAAGTCCTGCTCCGTGGTTTTTTCCAGTACCTCTAATGTCTTTTCTGCTTTTCCTTTTTTATAAAGATCAAATGCCAATGGAAGGAATTCCGTAACTGAAGCACTGACTTTTGGATTGGCACAGCAAAAGCCACAGCCGGGAAGGCAACCAAGGTTGCTGACCTGCATAAAGGATTGGATTTCCTGGTCCAACTCCTTAAATATCTCTCTGACTTCCAAAGATTTTTCTTCCAGATTCATGGTGGCTCAACTTAAAAGCCTGCGAATGTAAGTAGAGTAATCATGTCATGCAACTCACAAAATTAGCTTCTCAAATAATGCTTGTTTAATTTTTGAGAAAAAGCAAAATCATTTCAGACAAAATGCAGTCAATCAAGTACGGAATGATTAAATTTTGTAACATATTGATGCCTTTGCCTCTAATCAATTTCTGATGATTTGATTAGCTTGCTTCAATTATTGTATTGCTTCAATCTCCTATTAATTTGAATCCATTGAAAAGAATTCACCTGATTGTCATTTATAGTTTATTGACCTGTCTTTTGATTGTTGTTGTTTATCAGCAGGTACTTTTGTCCAAACCTTCTCAGCCAACCCCAATAGTGGTGAGGGATCAAGAGGGACAAGCTGTTCAGATCATCATGCCTGAAGCTACCGTAAAGCTTTTTGATATACCTGAAAAACTGACTTTCGCCGATGAAGAAGTTCCTCTGCAACTTACAGAAGTTATGGAGCGCTTTGAAAGAGAAGTCTATGTCAATGCTTATTGGCAGTCCAATATGATCTTATTAATGAAACGTTCAGCCAAATATCTTCCCCAAATCGAAAAAATTCTTGCTGAATATAACGTTCCGGATGATTTCAAATATTTGGCGATGGCTGAGTCAGGTTTGTTGAATGTGGTTTCATCTGCCGGCGCCAGAGGCTTTTGGCAGTTTATGCCGGAAACCGCAAAAGAATACAAACTAATCGTCAATGATCAGGTTGACGAACGCTACCATCTTGAAAAATCCACCGTTGCAGCATGCCAATATCTCAAGAAAGCCTATGCCCGATTTGGAAACTGGACTTCTGTTGCTGCTAGTTACAACATGGGAATTGCCGGATTGAAAAAGCGGGCTGAAGAACAAGAGCGGCAAAACTATTATGACCTCTACCTCAATGAAGAGACAAGCAGGTACGTGTTTAGGATTTTGGCCTTCAAAGTCATATTTGAAGATCCCCAGAAATATGGTTTTGACCTGAATGCAAAAGATTTATATAAATTGCCCTTGTACAGAGAATTAAAAGTCAACCAAAGTATTCCCAATCTCTCCAACTGGGCTTTGAGACACAATAGCAGTTACAAGGATCTCAAATTACATAATCCTTGGCTGAGGGCAGCCAAATTGGATATTAAAGGAGGAAGTGATTTTATAATCCGTTTGCCGGTGAACTAATTATAAGGCATGGTCATTTTATTGTTCAAACTATGAGAAAGCGGTGGATTTTAATTTTTGCACTATTGTTCTTGATTTTTTTGGTCATGAGGGGTGTTCCGTTTCTGATCAATCTATACCTCAATGACAATGCAGACAGAATTGTCAGCAATATGATCACAAGGACAAGTGGATTTGGGGATCACCAAGTTCACTTTGGAGAAATCAGGCTGGATTACAATTATTCAGGAACATTTCTCCAGATTGAAGACATATCTGTGAAGCCAATGGAAGAAATTGATGAACGGAAAGTTAAAATCAATCTGGAGGCGAAACATTTGAACATCTCCGGTTTTTCGTGGAGTAGTTATTTTTTTTCTAATACCATATCTGTTGATACTGCAGTTTTAGACAACATCACCATTTATTCTTCCTTACCCCCTTTAGACTCTCTTCTCAATTCGGATGCTGATCATCCAAAGCCCGTTGAGAATAAAGATTATGATCTGATTACCGTCCGCCACTTCGAACTGAACCATTTTTCTGTAGAAGCCAAAAATTTCCTAAACGATTCGACCCGTTTGTCCTTGCAAGATTTAAGTGTCAAATCTGACAACTTCCGGATTACCAAAGAGCACCTGCAAAATCCTAAGGCACTTTTTCAGGTGGACCATGTACAAGGACATATCGGAAGTTTTGAACTCCATTTTGATGACTACAGGCAATTGGTTCGGGTCACGGGAATTGATCTTGATACTTGGAAAGGCATGATGCGTTTTGGGTCTTTTGATCTGCTTCATAAGATGGACAAGTACCAATACACCGGGCAGTTTGATTACAGAAAAGGATTTTTGACTTTGCATGAGGCAGAGGTTGAAGTAAAAGGTATAGACTTCAATGCCTACCTGAATGAGGGGATTGTAGTTGTAGACACCTTGATTGCTAAAAATTTGCGCTTGGAATCTTTCACTGACCTGAGAAAAAAAGAAGATTTCGAAAGGAGGCCAAAAATGGTTCATGAATCCATCAATGAGCTTGATCAGCTTATTCATATCCGCCATGCCATAGTCGAAAACAGTTACATTCAAATAGAAGAACGTCCCGATAATCAGGCTCCTCACGCAGGCAGCATTTTTTTCTCCGAACTGAATGGACATATCACCAATATTTCCAACCACAAGACTTTGAGAGGTGAAAATGAGATCTTGGAAATGGATGCTTCTGCCAAATTGATGGGCAAGGGACTGGTAAAAGTCAATGTCACCTATGCATTGGAAAGTGATGAGGGTAGATTCCGATTGAAAGGATCTATGGGCCCTATGGATCTTACAGCACTTAATTCCATGATAGAACCTGAGGCAAAAGTGTCCCTGAAATCCGGCAAGCTCAACCGGCTGGACTTTAACATCCTTGGCAACGATGATTCAGGAGAGGGGGATTTGATTGTCAGATATGAGGATTTTGAAATTGAATTGCTCAATAAGGAGTACGAAAAAGACCGGAATATATTCAGGAGAATAGGTGCTTTTGTTGCCAATAAAGTCATAATAAAATCTACCAATCCACAAAAGAATGGGGAATTGAGAGAAGGGAAAGTTTATTTTGAAAGGTTGAAAAACAAATCCATGTTTAATTATTGGTGGCAGCTGATCTTATCTGGCTTAAAATCCACGGTAACTGGAGATGATTTGGAAGCCATGAAAAAAAAGGATGCAGATCATAAACTTGCCCATAAAAACCAACCCCACTCCGATGATCCTGGAAAAGGACACAAAAAAATACATGCACATAAAAGCAAAGAGAAAAAAACAGAATAAATGGCAGGGTGATAAACTTTGCTCAAAAGGATAAGGTTATACCAATTGCGACCTGTGATTAGCAGTTTAAAATGCATAATTTCGCATGATTTCAATGACAGCTCCCTTTTAGGAAGATCTCCGGATGGAAAAAGAAGAATTTATAGAAATATACGGTGCACGTGAGCACAACCTTAAGAATATAGATATTGATATCCCACGCAACAAGCTTGTGGTGATCACCGGACTCAGTGGAAGCGGAAAAAGCTCATTGGCCTTTGACACCATCTATGCTGAAGGACAGCGCAGGTATATGGAAAGTTTCTCGGCATACGCGAGGACATTTCTTGGCGGAATGGAACGTCCCGATGTAGACAAAATCAATGGGCTTTCTCCGGTTATTTCTATTGAACAAAAGACAACTTCCAAAAACCCTAGATCTACTGTAGGCACTGTCACTGAGATCTATGATTTCATGCGACTGCTTTATGCAAGGGCCGGAGAGGCGTTTTCCTATTTGACCGGACACAGGATGATCCGTCAGACTGAGGATCAAATCATAGAACAACTCTTCGAGAAATTTGGAGGGCAAAAGCTATATATTCTTGCTCCCGTTGTAAAAGGAAGAAAGGGACATTACAGAGAACTTTTTGAGCAAATCCGGAAGCTGGGCTTTAGCAAAGTCCGAGTAGATGGAGTAGTGATGGATTTGGTTCCCAAAATGCAAGTTGACCGTTACAAAATCCATGACATAGAGATAGTCGTGGACCGGATTGTGGCTGATGAAGAAGACAGGTTCCGCATCAGCCAGTCACTTAAAACAGCTTTACAACACGGAAAGGGGATCATGATGTTGAGGGATACAGAAGGGAATATCCATCACTTTTCAAAATACCTCATGGATCCGCTGACAGGCTTATCCTATGATGAACCGGCTCCTAATTCTTTTTCCTTTAACAGCCCTTATGGAGCTTGTCCAACTTGCAATGGCTTAGGTGTGATTGAAGAAATCACTAGAGAGAGTATTATACCTGACCCTTCCCTTAGTATCAGTAGAGGAGGGATAGCCCCATTAGGTGAGTATCGGGATGTTTGGATTTTCAAGAAAATCGAAGCCATATTAAAGCACTATAGTAGTAGCATTACTACCCCGATCAACAAACTCCCGGAAGAGGTCATTGAGATTCTTCTGCACGGGGATAAGGTAGAAGTAGCGGTAGAATCCGTAAAATATCCCGGTACCCAATGGCATACCACTTTCGAAGGTATTCTTAACTTTCTTCAAAAGCAGCAAGAGGGGAGCACCGAAAAGATTCAACAGTGGCTTAGTGAATACATGACTGTAAAAACCTGCCCTGATTGCGAAGGATATAGGCTAAAAAAGGAGGCACTACATTTCAAAATTGCTGATAAACATATCGGCGAACTTGCCATGATGGATGTTTCTCAGCTTGCTGCTTGGTTTGAAGACTTGGAACCCAAGCTTTCAGATCGGCAGCAGGTAATTGGCAAAGAAGTGCTTAAGGAAATCAGGAAAAGGATAGGCTTCTTATTGGACATCGGTCTGGATTATCTTTCCTTGAATAGGCCACTGAGGACCCTTTCTGGAGGAGAAGCCCAACGGATAAGGCTTGCTACCCAAATCGGGACGCAGTTGGTTGGGGTATTGTATATTTTGGATGAACCAAGTATTGGACTTCACCAAAGGGACAATGTCAAACTTATCAAAGCGCTGCAGGACTTGCGTGATCTCGGCAACTCAGTGCTTGTAGTCGAGCATGACAAAGACATGATGATGTGTGCCGATTATGTACTGGATATTGGTCCTGGTGCTGGAAGACACGGGGGACAAGTGGTGGCCCATGGCACTCCCCAGCAAATTTTAGCCCAAAACAGTACCACCGCAAAATACCTCTCTGGAGAAAATAAGATTCAGGTTCCTCAAAAAAGGAGAAAAGGATCAGGAAAAAAACTGCTTCTCAAAGGAGCAACTGGACACAACCTTAAAAATGTAGACCTGGATTTGCCTTTAGGTACCATGATCTGTGTAACAGGAGTATCTGGAAGTGGAAAAAGCTCATTGATTCATGAGACCCTGTTTCCTTTGCTCAATTCCCATTTCTACAATTCCAAAAAAGAACCACTACCATACAAAGAGATCAAAGGGCTAGAGGAGCTAGACAAAGTAATAGAAGTAGACCAGTCACCCATAGGCCGTACCCCTAGATCCAATCCTGCAACTTACACTGGGGTATTTTCTGATATCCGTACCTTGTTTACTGAGTTGCCAGAGGCAAAGATCCGAGGCTATAAGCCGGGGAGATTCAGTTTCAATGTCAAGGGAGGAAGATGTGAAGATTGCGAAGGTGCTGGTATGAAACTTATAGAAATGGACTTCTTGCCAGATGTGCATATTCCCTGCGAGACCTGCAAAGGAAAGCGCTACAACAGGGAAACCCTGGAAGTGAGGTTCAAAGGAAAATCAATTGCGGATGTGCTTGACATGACCGTGGAGCAGGCGGTGGAGTTTTTTGAAAACCAACCTAAGATTCTCCGCAAAATCCAGACCCTCAATGATGTGGGATTGGGATATATAACATTGGGCCAACATGCTACCACCCTTTCTGGTGGAGAAGCACAGCGTGTAAAACTAGCTACTGAACTTTCCAAAAAAGATACGGGAAAAACCTTCTATATTTTAGATGAACCTACTACTGGTCTTCACTTTAAGGACATCGAACATCTGCTTGAGGTATTGAATAAGCTGGTAGACAAGGGGAATTCGGTATTGATAATTGAACATAACCTGGATATTATCAAAGTTGCAGACCACATTATTGACCTCGGGCCTGAAGGCGGAGCCAAAGGTGGGCAGATCATCGTGCAGGGTACGCCCGAAAAAGTTGCTACCCATCCAGACTCCCATACTGCAAAATTTCTTAAAGAAGAACTGGGTTGATATCAGGTATTTACCCTCCATTGTTTACATATGACCCTGCTGTAAAATCAGCATGTGGGGGCACCTCCTATTATTTATCTTTGGTGACTTGCCATGAATAGGATAAAATTATACTGGTTGTTCCAAATATTAGGTTGGTTAAGCTTTGCGCTGATCAACCTATTCTTTGTTTCGCTGGATAGGGGGATATCTCCTGTTCAAATTGGTGCATTTTTGTCTTTAGCCGCTTTTTACCTTGCTTCCACCCATGCCCTAAGGTCGGTAATCAAAAAATACGGATGGTTTAACCTAAGCTTTGCCAAGTTGATAGCCAATACACTTTTGGCTTTGGCTGCACTTAGTGTACTGAACATGGTAGCGCAGATTTTGATCAACTTGATCTTTGGCACACTGGATACCCAGCAGGATTTTAGACCAGTTGTCATATTTGTGAATATTTTTGTCAGTTTTCTCTTTTATGCCCTTTGGGCAATGCTTTACTTTCTGTACCATTTTCTTGACAATTATAATCAGTCTCTTAAATACCAGGCAAAGATCAATGAGATTCAGCTGAACCATCTGAAAAGTCAGTTGAATCCGCACTTTATCTTCAATGCGCTCAATAGTGTAAGGGCTCTTGTGGATGAAAATCCCGCCAATGCAAAGCTAGCCATTACCCAATTGTCCAATATCTTGAGATTTTCACTTTTGATGGACAAAAAGAGAACAATTGATTTTGAAAATGAAATCAATACGGTGAGGGATTACCTCAATTTGGAGACAATTAGATTTGAAGAGCGGCTTCAGGTGAAATATGATATCGAGCCAGCGGCTTATGATTTTAAGATTCCGCCGATGATGCTGCAGACCATTGTGGAAAACGCTATCAAGCATGGAATCTCCAACAGAATAAAAGGGGGTATCATTGAGATCAAATGTAGTGAGGGTTTGACTGATGATTTGGTGATCCAAGTCAAAAATAGTGGGCAACTTAAGGGCAATGCCCTTACCAAAAAACGGGAGGGTGAAGGACATGGAATACCCAATACAATTCAAAGGCTAAGACTGATTTATGGCAACAGGGCTTCCTTTAAAATTTTCAATTCCGGTAACGATTTTGTCATAACTGAAATAAAAATTCCAAAACAAAACCTTACATTGGGTTAAAATTTAGATAAAAATGCGCGCACTTATAGTAGATGATGAAAGATTAGCCAGAAAAGAACTGATTAACTTACTATCCCAATTTGATCATGTGGAAGTGGTCGGTGAAGCGAATAATGTTGAAGATGCAAAAGAGAAAATAGAGTCGTTGTCACCGGATGTTATCTTTTTGGATATCCAAATGCCTGAAAAAACAGGGTTTGATCTGCTCGAAGAACTTGATACAGTACCACATGTCATTTTTACGACAGCGTATGATGAATATGCACTTAAAGCATTCCAAGTGAATGCCTTGGATTACTTGCTTAAGCCTGTGGAACCAAAGCGTTTGGGAGAAGCTATTGAAAGACTGCAGAAGAAAATCCAAGACCATATGGACAGATCCTCTGAGCCTAGTATTTCCCAAAATGGCAGAAAACTTACTTTAGATGATCAGGTATTTGTCAAAGACGGAGACAGATGTTGGTTTGTCAAATTGTCCAATGTCAGGTTATTTGAATCAGATGGCAATTACATCAAAGTGTATTTTGAGAATAATAAGCCTATGATTCACAAATCTCTCAATGCACTTGATGAAAGGTTAGACGAAAAATCATTTTTTAGGGCTAGCCGAAAGCATATCATCAACTTAAGTTGGGTAGAAGCTATTGAGCCTTGGTTTAACGGTGGTCTTGTAGTGACACTGAAAGGTGGGGACAGGATAGAGGTGAGCCGAAGACAAGCAGCGAGATTCAAAGACATGATGAGCTTGTAAACCTTCTGAATACAAAAAGTCCTAAAAATTTTGATAGTCATATCCAAATTTTGTAACTAGGAACGATTATTTAATTGTATTGCTTAAAAACCAATTTATATAACGGGTAGCTATTATTTCCCAGAGATAAATATGAAAGAGGAAAGAATTCTGATTGTTGAAGATGATGTCAATATAGCAGAGAACATTGAGGAGATTTTAGAGCTTTTAGGATATGTCAATATAGACATTGCCAATTCTGCGAATCAGGCGATCAAGATCGTCAAAAAATACAGACCTGACCTGGTCTTTATGGACATCAAACTTAAAGGTGACAAAGATGGCATCGAATTAGGTGAGATCATCAAACAAATGGTGGATGCACCGTTAGTTTATGTGACATCATACAGTGATCCTACCATCATCGAACGGGCAAAAAGAATCAATCCAGCGGGTTTTATTGTGAAGCCTTTCAATACCAATGACATTCATGCCATTGTTGAAATTGTGCTTTACAACAAAAGAACCAAACCAGCCTCAGAAGCTGCCGCGGTCAAAACGAAAGATGAAAGTCCATATTTAGTCACTGATGCAGTTTTCATTAAGGCAGATAATGCCTATGAAAGGGTGCCTTATCATGAGATTTACTATGTGGAAGCCAATGGCAACATGGTCACCATATTTACCAAAAACAGAAACTTTACCATCAGAAAGTCTATGAAGGATATGGAGGAAAAACTACCTCCACATTTATTCCTGAGGGTACAAAAATCCTTCATTGTACAGCTGGCACAAATTGAAAGTTTCAATACCAAGGACATTACCCTGCAAATGGGAGCTGTTGTTCAAGTGGGAAGACAGTATTACAATAGCTTCCTTGCCAAACTCAATACCATTACTGAAAGTTAATATTTTAACTTTTCAACAAGTTGGTGCGGTACCGATAGCTTTGAAGCTATCAGTACCGCATTCCTATTTTAAACCCACCGTAAAAATTCCTTCCCGGAGCAGGTTGATAGTATCTGTTGAACATGGCATTCAGATCATTGCCAAGACTATAGACTTCATCCAGCAAGTTGTCTGCGCCTGCATAAGCTTCCACATCCCATTTTCCACCAAAGGTGGATCTCCACCCGATCCTGCTACCAATAAGGTTGTATGAGGACTGAAAGACGGTGTTTGCGTCATTGAGCGGAATGCTGTCTACATAGTGATGGGTTATGTTCAGATAAAAGCCAAGACGGCTTCTGATGTCCAGCATATTGACCAGTGCATGAGGTGCTACACCCGTAAGGTCATTTCCGCTGTAGTTGTTTTCGGCTATGGTGTAATTGGCAAACTTGTAAAATTGACCGGTATAAGCGTGGCCAAGTTTGACTTCTTGAATGAGCGAGGCCTGATTTCGGTAAGGTGCATAATCAAAGCTAAATTCTAAGCCTCTTTGGTCTGTTTGACCGGCATTGCGGAATAAGACCACACCTTGGGGATTGGTAAAAGTAGTAATGGTCTGGTCCAGCTTGAAATAATATGCTGTAAGGTCTACATTGAATATCCAAAGTCTGCTTCGATACCCTGCTTCATAATTTACACCTCTTTCTGCTTGGAGATCCAGATTAATACTTCCTTCATTTGTCCGTACCTCTGCAATTGTAGGAGGAGAAAACCCGGAACTGATGCTGGCATGTAATCCTGCCTGGGGATTCAGTCTGTAAACCATGGCCAATCTAGGAACTACAATGGGATCAAATTTCTTGGTGTTATCCGAAGGGTTATTGGGTCCTGCATCGATTTCTCTTCGGATGTCGTATCTGCCGAAGTTTTCGCTGAAACCGATCGTCATTAAGAGCTTGTCTGTCCATTCTACTTCTAGCTGCTGGAAGAGAAAAGCCTGAGTACTGACCAGATCGTCACTGAATCGAATGGTGTCTGCCCTGCCATTCCTGTTGCCAAAGTTTTGAGCCAGCGTTTTTCCAATTTGATATTCAGCTCCAGCCACCAATTTGATCGGAAAGTTTCCCCATCTGTCAGAAAATGTGAATTTTGTTCTTCCCCCATAGCTGAAGGCAGTTTCCTTCTTGTAGTCCAGGATAAAGGGGTTTTCAAAATCCGTAGTAGTGAGGTACAATGCGGTACTGTTGCTTAATTTTTCGCTGAGTTCTATTTGATGTGAGACAGTTCCCCAAAGTGACTTTTGGGCTATGGAGCTATTCTGTCCCACTGATCCTGGCCTTGCCTGCCTTCTGTCTGCTTCAAGTTGTGCCAGGGTTAAAGCTCCTGGAATTTGGTAGTTGAGGTCAGAATAGAGCAATTGAAGAGAAAGATTTTGCCTGTCGCTCGGTCGGGTATTCAGGGCCATTTGGAAAACCTTTCTGTCAAGAGCATTGTGTTCCCTGTAGCCATCAGCCTGCTGATGTACATAGGAAGCACTGACACTTCCAGTGCCAATTTTTTGATCTATGCCTATTCTATACCTTCGCAAACCAAAGTCTCCAATGCCCAAATCGGCTGAAAGGTAGTTTTCAGTGATTTCTTTTCTACTCGTCATATTAATGACACCCCCATTTCCAGCGCCATAAATGCTCCCCGCTGGTCCCTTGATGATTTCAGTGTCCTGTAAATTGGACAAATCCAAGAGATTCAGGGCTGTAGTTCCATCTGGAGAGGTAAAGGGAATATCGTTCCAATAGACTTTAATATTTCTGACTCCGAATGGGGAACGTAAAGAACTGCCTCTTATAGATATGCGGTAGCTGGCCAAAGCCCGTTGTTCTACCCTTACTCCGGCTTTTGTATTGAATGCACTCAACAGGGAATTTTCATTGAAGCGGTAAAGCTCATTTTCCAGCACTTTGCTTATTGCTCCTGCCTGATGTACCAATGGACGTTCTGATTCGAAACCTGTGACCACCACTTCAGTCAGGTTACTCACCGCTGGATTGAGAAAGACTGTCATATGCTCCCCAGGTACAAGGATAATGCTTTTAGGTTCATAGCCAATATGACTGAGAGAGACCCTTAAAGAGGCGGTGGTATTGATAGCTACTGTTCCTGTATTATCTGATACCTTGTTCTCACTTCCTGGGATTTTGACCACAGCCCCTGTTATCGGGTTGGAAGTTCCTGCTTCCAGTAAAGTGATTTGCGTCTGGGCAAACAAGAAGGATGGCGCCGAAAAAATTAAAATCAAATAAATAAGTGTTTTCATAGGAGAAAGATATATGATTTGGGCTTTACTCCCAAGCCGATAATGGAAGAGGGTAAAGCAATTTTATCCTGCTACAACAACTGCACCTATTGTAAAAAGATTCTTCAAAGAGCGTGTTCTTGTCGTATGGGATCAAAGGGTAGCATATTTGAATCAAATAGGGCAAGAATAGTCCATATTGTCACATGGATTTAGGGACTTGTTTGACCAATTCTTGCCGAAACAGATATGACTCAAATCCTATTGGATTTATAAAAGTTGATAGTTATTGGCAATCAATAAACAATCAAGTGCATTAAAAAAGAAAACCCCGTATTGCTACGAGGTTTCTGTACCAGGAGCGGGAATCGAACCCGCACGGCCTTACGGCCACAAGATTTTAAGTCTTGCGTGTCTACCTATTCCACCATCCCGGCTTCTCTATTATACAATAGAGTTTGTTTTTCGTCTTTTAAAAACAGCCTTAAATGACAAAGCCCTCTTTTAAAGGGCCTTTGTGAGCGAGAGACGAGATTCGAACTCGCGACCCCGACCTTGGCAAGGTCGTGCTCTACCAACTGAGCTACTCTCGCTTATGATGTTTAGTTTTTCAGAAGTCCTTTTGTCTTCGTCAATTGTGAGTGCAAATCTATAGCAGTTTTCGAATAATGCAAAGGCAAATCCACAAAAAAATAATTATTTAAAGCAGCAAATGAGCTCTGAAATTGATATTCAGCCAATTACTCTAATTTGGTTGCGATAAGAATTTTCATCATTTCGGCTGTATTCTTCGCATTGAGTTTTTTTAGTAATCTTTTTCGATGCGTCAATACAGTAAATTTTGATATGTAAAGCTTTTCTGCGATTTCTTGCGAATTATATCCTTCAAGCAAAAGGTCGGCAACTTCTTTCTCTTTTTTTGTAAGTGCTACAGTGCCTTGGGCAGGGCTGTTTCTACTGACCAGGATTTTTTTACCATCTAGGGTTGTGTAGGAATAGCTCCAGTCATATTCTTTGGATACAGGGGGATTCAGCAATTGGACAATGAGATGAAGATCGAAAACCAAATTTCCTTTTTCATCAACAAAGTAGGGTTTGACCCTGGCAAAAAACCACTTGATTTCCTTGGTTTGATAATGTCTGAATCGTACTGTGTAGCTCCATTCAAAGGTTTGTTTTTCCTCAGGTAACAGTGCCTTAAAATTACTCAGTACAATATTCTGAAACCTAAAAACCTCTGGCCTGTCATCTTCGTGGATCATGGCGATAACCGCTTCTAGACCGTTTTTTTTGAAAAACTCTGGGGGATAACCGATAATTTCAACCAGATTTTCAGAAAAAAAAGGAAGGCTAAGATCTCTATAATCAAAACTAGCAAGGACAAGACCCTCCTTCATTCCGATATTTTTACTGATCACCTTGATATTTTCCATGAGTCCCTTCTCATCAAGGTCTGGTGAGAAATCCTGTTCTTGCCATGCAGCAAAGACTTCCGAATATTGCTTCATTTCAATATAATTTGAACCGTAAAGATCAAACATATGCAATTGCCCATTGTTGAAAAGATCCCACTAATCTTTTCAATGTATGACATTATTTACTGAATCTCAATTTTCCAGCTTTTTTTTGACCTCATTTAACTTGATTAAGGCTTCTATTGGAGAAATAGTATTGATGTCAATTTGTTCGAGCATTTCTTTTGCTTCTTTAAATTTGGGATCTATATCAAATAAGTTGAGCTGAAAGTTATTCTTCGGTAATTCTTTAAATTTTTCCTTAGGGTTGGCCATCGATTTATCTTTTTCAAGATGCTTCATGATCTCTGAAGCCCTTAGGACAATTTGATTAGGCATACCGGCCATTTGGGCCACATGGATACCAAAGCTATGTTCACTTCCACCCTCCATTAACTTGCGCATGAAAATGACTTTATTACCCACTTCTTTTACAGCCACATTGTAATTTTTAATTTTTGGAAAATCTGTAGCCAGTTGGTTTAATTCATGGTAATGAGTGGCAAAAAGGGTTTTTGCTTTCGACTTTGGGTGGTTGTGGAGGAATTCAACAATGGACCACGCAATAGAAATCCCATCATAAGTAGAGGTTCCACGGCCAATTTCATCCATCAATACCAGACTTTTGTCAGAGAGATTGTTCAAGATGCTGGCGGTTTCGGTCATTTCCACCATAAATGTAGATTCTCCCTTGGACAGATTGTCAGAAGCACCTACTCGGGTAAATACCTTGTCGATTATTCCGATCCTTGCATAGGAGGCAGGTACATAGCATCCCATTTGTGCCATAAGCACTATTAATGCTGTCTGACGGAGCAATGCTGATTTACCGGCCATGTTTGGACCTGTTATGATGATGATCTGTTGGCCCGAGTTGTCCAAATAGATGTCATTTGGCACATATTCCTCTCCTACAGGAAGCTGTTTTTCAATTACGGGGTGTCTGCCGTCTTTAATTTCCAGTGCGTCTGTATCAGAAATCTTCGGTCTACAATAGTTGTTGCTTTTTGCCACTCTTGAAAAGGAAAGGAGGCAATCAAGGCTAGCAAGAATTTTAGCATTTTGTTGAATGTGTGAAACATAATCAGCGGCATCTTGTACCAAAGCCAAGAAATAACGCTGTTCGATGGCTCCCATTCTTTCTTCGGCATTCAGGATTTTCTCCTCATATTCCTTAAGTTCCGGTGTTATATACCTTTCTGCATTGACAAGTGTCTGCTTCCTGATCCACTCTTGGGGGACCTTGTCCTTATGCACATTTGTAACTTCGAGATAGTATCCGAAAACTTTATTGAAAGCTACTTTAAGAGAACTGATTCCGGTACGCTGGATTTCCCGCTGCTGTAACTGGAGAAGATAATCCTTGCCTGTATTGGCAAGATTTCGGTATTCATCAAGCTGTGCATCAACTCCATCTTTGATGATCCCTCCCTGGTGGATCAGCATTGGAGCATCTTCTGAGAGTTCTTTCTCGATCTTTTGGAGTAAAAACTCACAGGAATTGATCTGGTCTGCCAACTTTTTAAGTGAGAGTTGCTTTGATGAGGCAAGAAACCCTTGGATAGGGAGGGTGTTCTTGAGTGCCCGCTTTAGTTGGTTCATTTCCCTGGGATTGATCCTGCCTACTGCGACTTTTGATATCAGTCTTTCAAGATCACCGATCTGTTTGAGGTGAAGGTAAATGTTTTCCCCCAAATCTTCTTCCTCTACAAAATGCCCTACTACATTTAATCGCTCCTCTATGGGTTCCACTTCTTTCAAAGGCAAGACCATCCACTTTTTGAGCAAACGCGCGCCCATAGGTGTAACCGTTTGATCCAGAATCTGTATTAGGGGAATCCCTCCTTCCTGTTGAGGATAAACCAATTCAAGGTTTCTGATGGTGAACCTGTCCAGCCAAACGAATTTTTCCTCTGCTATTCTTGAAATTGAAGCAATGTGCTTCACTTCTTTATGCTCTGTTTCTTCTAAGTAATACAAGATCGCCCCAGCAGCGACAGTGGCATGACGTAGCTCTTCTATACCAAATCCTTTGAGATTTTGAGTAGCAAAGTGCCCCGTTAATTTTTCATAGGTGTAGTCGTATTGGTAAACCCAGTCCTCACAATAAAATGTAGCGAATTGATCTTTTAATATTTCTTGAGCCTGTGTCCTAAAGGCCTTAGAAAAAATTACTTCAGATGGATTAAAACTTTGAAGGAGCTTTTCAATATACGTACTGCTTCCTTCAGCACCCATAAATTCCCCTGTGGAGAGGTCAAGAAATGCTATACCAAAGGCATCTTTGCCAAAGCTTATGGAAGCCAGGTAGTTGTTTCTTTTTTTGTCAAGAACATTGTCATTGAATGAAAGTCCGGGAGTTACCAGTTCTGTTACCCCTCTTTTCACAATTCCTTTAACTTCTTTTGGGTCCTCGAGTTGATCGCATATGGCTACACGGTTACCTGCACGGACCAATTTGGGCAGGTAATTGTCTAATGAGTGATGGGGAAAACCTGCCAGTTCAATATGAGAGGCGGAGCCATTGGCTCGTTTGGTAAGGACAATATCCAGGATTTTACTGGCCTTGATGGCGTCTTCACCAAAGGTTTCGTAAAAATCGCCGACGCGGAATAGGAGCAAGGCACCTGGATGTTTGGCTTTGATCGCATTGTATTGCTTCATCAATGGTGTTTCCTTGTCAGTCGATTTACTCATGTCTAAGTCTTTAGAATCTTTATGCTAATTTTAGGGCTTGAAGGTTGAAATTAAAAATTAAGAGAGGTAAAAAAAAACCATGAGAAAATTAAGTATGGAAGAACTGGGACGTATGTCCCTAGATGAATTTAAGGAAGAGAAGAAATCCCCCATTGCCTTGGTACTTGACAATGTGCGCAGTATGCACAATGTGGGTTCTGCTTTTCGTTCTTCCGATGCTTTTCTGATTGAAAGGATCTGGCTATGCGGTATAACTGCATGCCCTCCACATAGAGAAATTGAAAAAACAGCTCTTGGGGCTACAGCATCCGTTGCATGGTCTTATGCTTCAACAACCTCAGAAGCAATCAGGCAGCTGAAAGATGAGGGATATATCATTTGCGCATTTGAACAAGCGGATAAAAGCGAAAAGTTACACCAATTCCAGCCATGTGAGGGGGAAAAATATGCTTTAGTTTTTGGCAATGAAGTCTTCGGAGTAGAAGAACATATAGTAGCTGCTGCTGACCATGTTATTGAATTGCCTCAGTTGGGCACCAAACATTCCTTTAACATTGCTGTGACCATAGGAATGGCTTTGTGGGATTTTGCAGTCAAGCTAAAGCTATTTGATGCCAAATAAAAAAGAGAGACCTATAGATCTCTCTTTTCTCATTCTGGGTTTATTGGTATTTGCTTAATTTAATCTTCTCTAAACTTATCCACGATATACAAAAACAGATTAAATGATAAAGTAGACATGCTTTCTTTCTTAACTTCTTTATCTGATCCCTGTTTGAAGAGTGGATTTTCTTTTTTTACTACAGCCTGACCAGGTCTTTGGTCTCTAACTACTGCTCTGTTGTAAGAATCGCTCCTTAACTCATACGTAGGATTTTCCTGAATCTCAGTAGTCGTATCGGAAGCTCTAGGTACATCAATATTGCTTCTGTCCTTTTCTGATTGTCCAAAAGTTGCAAAAATACAAAACAAGCTAAAGGTCAGTGATAACAATATTTCCTTTTTGTAATTAATAATTTTTGTAGTTTGTTTGCCCATCACAGAGGAAGCATAATAGCTTTTGACTGAGTTTAAATTCTAAGTTCTTCAAAAATAGCAATAATTTATATCTATGCAAACGATTGATATATCAGATTTCCAAAAAATTGAAATTCGTGTAGGTACTGTCATTCGTGTAGAAAATTTTGAAAAAAGCAGAAAAGCTGCATATAAAATCTGGGTTGATCTGGGTGAACTAGGTATAAAAAAATCTTCTGCACAAATTACTGGTCTTTACCAAATTGAAAACCTTATAGGTAAGCAAGTTATTTGTGTCTGTAATTTTCCGGCAAAGCAGATTGCTGACTTTATGTCTGAAGTTCTGATAACAGGATTTGATGATGGGAAGGGACACATCTCTTTGGCCACAAGTGACTTTAAGGTTCCCAACGGATCATTGCTTCATTAGCTGATTTTTACTTCAAGTTTCATCCATAAGCGGTAAAATTCCGTCTGAATAATTTTATTAACTTGAAAGTCCAAACTAACCAAAAACTTTATGAAAAGTACCCTGATTTTGATGTTTTGCATGGTATTGGCCTTGGGAAGTGCCAGTTCCCAACAGTTGGAAGGTGCATGGAAGCTTATTCGCCAAAATGGAGCCCCTGTTACTGATAAAGAATATGTCAAGATATACCAAGATGGCTATTTCGCCTTTGGTGCAAAAGAATCTGCGACCAACAAATTCATAGGGGCAGGAGGAGGAGAATTCACTTTAAGAGACAATCTATACCAGGAGACTTTGGATTTTTTTACTTTTAAGCCTGAAGAGGTTGGCAAAACTGTAGATTATAACCTAGACATGGTAGATGGTAAAATGGTCATCTCTGCCGAAATCCAAGGGAACTCTCTTGTAGAAATTTGGGAAAAGATCAGCGATCAGAAAAATTCCCTTACTGGCAACTGGGTTATCACTGGAAGGAAGGCAGATAATGAAATTAGAAGAAGTACACCAGGTGATCGGAGAACTATCAAAATCCTTAGTGGAGGAAGATTTCAGTGGGTTGCCTTTAACTCTGCCACAAGGGAATTCAGTGGATCAGGAGGAGGAACCTATACTGCCGAAAATGGAAAATATGTGGAGACCATTACTTTTTTTTCAAGGGATGACAGCAGGGTTGGCGCATCTTTAGGATTTGATTTTGAAGTAATTGATGGAGAATGGCACCATAGTGGGCTTAGCTCTACCGGCAACCCTATCTATGAAATCTGGACTAGGTACAGAGACGGATATAAACCAGCTAAAAAATAAACAATTGGGCTGTCTCAAAATCTCTGAGACAGCCCATTTATATTTAATGGAGTTCAAAAAGAGCTTCAATTTCTACAGGGATATTGTCAGGAAGTGAACCAAATCCTACTGCGCTTCTGACGCCGATTCCATTTTCCGTCCCCCAAACTGCCGCGAAAAGCTCACTGCAACCATTAATTACATATGGGTGTCGTTCAAAATCCGAGGTACAATTAACCATTCCCAAGACTTTGATTACTCTTTTGATTTTATCAAAAGAACCAATATTTGCCTTAATTGTGGCAAGCATGGCCAGTCCAACTTGTCTTGCTGCGAGCTTTCCGGCCTCTATATCCATATCTTCTCCTATCCGTCCAATGATGAGCGTACCATCATTTTTTACAGTACCGTGGCCTGACAGATATAAGTATTTACCATCAACTAGACATGGCTTATAGACTCCCAGCGGTTTAGGTGCCGGAGGAAGCGTGAGACCAAGAGCAGCAAAGTTCTCTTCAGCAGTTTGCATATTATTTATGATTTAGTAATTGTGGATTTTAAGAAATAAAGACATTCAATATCATAACCCCAGCCAAACCAACTACGGCTACTATTGTCTCCATGAATGACCATGATTTGATCGTGTCTTTTACGCTGACATTGAAGTATTCTTTATAAAGCCAGAAGCCGGCATCATTAAAGTGTGAAAACATCAGGCTGCCTGCCCCAATTGAAAGCACTAAGAGATTGGGATCCACATTGCCTTCTGAAACAAGTGGGGCTATAATTCCAGCAGTTGTCAAACCTGCTACGGTGGCGGAGCCTACGCATACCCGGATTATGGCAGTGATCGTCCAAGCTAAAATTAACGGGTGAACATCCCAACCTTGAAGGGCATCTGCAATGACAAGGCTTACACCCGAATCCATCAAAACCTGCTTCAGCGCTCCTGCGCCTGCAATTATCAATAGGATCATAGCCACATCTTTGGCTGCAACAACATAGATGTCCATGAGTGTTGGTATTTTATATCCCATCTTTATCCCCAATGAGAAAGTAGCTACCAGCAATGAAAGCAACATAACCATCCCCGGATCTCCTACAAAAACTAAATAGGGGTAAATGCCACTATTGGGATCCAGCTGCAAGGTCAATAATGTAGTGCCTATCAGGAGAAAAACAGGAAATAAGGCAGAAAAAAAGCTATTGAAATTTCCCGGTAATTCTGCTGTTGATTTTGGTTTTGCCTGAAAAGTATCTAGTGGTTCAGAGGGGATTTTTTTAAGAAAATTGGCAAAAATAGGACCTGCTAATATGATGGTAGGAATGGCTATAATCAGCCCATATGTTAATGTCAAACCCATATTCGCACCAAATTGCGCTACAAGTGCAGCCGGTGATGGGTGTGGAGGTAAGAATCCATGGGTTACTGAAAGGGCTGCCAATAAAGGAATGCCAACATAAACAGCGGGAAGTTTATACCGGTAAGAAACGGTGAACACTAGAGGTACAAGTAAAACAAACCCCACATTATAAAAAAGTGGGATGCCTACCACAAGCCCTGTAACCATCATCGCCCAGTGCACATTCTTTACCCCGAATATGGACATCAGGGTTTCTGAAATTCGCTGTGCGGCACCACTCTCTGCTACTAATTTTCCTAGCATTGCGCCCATCACAATTACGATTACCAGATCACCCAATAATCCTCCTATTCCTTTTTGAATGGAGCCGGCGAGCTGTTGGGGAGGGACCCCCAGCAAAAATCCGGCAAGGATTGAAGCCAGTAAAAACGCAATAAAAGGATTTAACTTTAACCACGTGATCAAAAGTATGAGCACGACAATGGTAATGAGAACAAATACAATGGTCATAGGTGGGTCTTTAATGCGTTCAAGGTAAAAATTATTCCCTAAATGACTTCTCCTACAAAAAATAATTTTGATAAGTGGACTGCTTATCTTTTAAGAATCCTGATGGCTTCGGAGTGTTCTTTTGAGGCAAAATGCAATATGTACAACCCTGGTCTTGCCTGCTCAAGTTGCCACACTACTTGCTCAAGATCACCTCTTGATTGCGTGATTAGGTTTCCATAGCCATCATATAGGATAATCTCAAATTCTTCTATTTCCATTCCGGATGGGAATTGAATTAATAAAGGTCCCTTTGTATAGGGATTGGGTGAGAAAGTGATTTTTTCTGATCCTATTTCTTGTGTTGGGTTTAATCTTACAACCTGGCTCAAGCTTGTAGCACCATCATGATCCAACTGCTGTATCCGGAAATACAATGGCCTCCTGTTTTCTTTTTCTTCGTATAAAAACGTGTAATGCTCACTTGTGTCCTTGTCTCCTTTTGCCACAACTGAGCCAATAGGTGCAAAATCTTGGATGTTGCCTACCGACCGCTGAACAAGGAAGTAAGCATTATCTTTTTCGCTTGCTGTTTCCCAAGAGACAGAAACTTTATTGCCGATTCTATTGACCCAAACACCTTTCCATTGTACAGGTAAAACAGACAAAATCCGAAAACTGCCAACTGTAAAAGTCCGGCTGTTCAATTCATTAAAAAGCAAATTTCTTCTTGACCAAAGGAATATTGGATCAATTCCATTTAAGTGGCTACCAGGTGCTGCCAGTCCATCACTTACTATTCGCAAATCATCAACATCCGCTACAACTAGATTCACTGCCGAAATCCGCATTTCCAAAGGGGTTGAGCTGCTTTGGGAAGTTTGGATAGAATAATAGCTTCTAAGTTGGTACAGGATGGGTGTTCCATCATTGTCGTTGTACCCAGGATCCCAATTTACTCCTGAGATTTCTGTGAACTCTATTTCCATATTTCCTCCAGGGGTGCTTCCCAATAATTGAAGGGTGCGTATTCCACCCTGATAACTGTCCCAGAACGGGAATGAGGCATTGCTTGCCTCAAGGATAGGTGGGAGTTGATTGTAGAGTAGCCTATTTAAATTTGTCCAAGATCCTGCTTGATAGAAATATGTTCCTGTTCCAGAGGTATTGAGCATCAATCTGAAGCCTTCAAAATCAATATTTCCACTTCTCATAAACATGTTGTTCCGGATGGCCATATCCTGTTGCGGAAATAATGTGCCTCCCGTCTTATCAATATCTGCTTGGCTATAGTCAAAGTTCAATCCCGTCAAAATCTGGTCAGCACCACCTTGAAATCTGAAATAAGTTGGACCATCTTGGGGTTGAGGGCCACTGTTCACGGTTATATTTCCTTGAATAAAAAGAGAGTCAGGCAGTAGTTTTTCAGCCGGATTTTCGAATGTCAGATGGTTATAGGTCTTTAGATTGCCTGATGTGGCAAAAGTAGTTCTAAGTAGCCTTTGTGTTCCGGAATTGGAACTGTAAGTCACTTCACCTTCAAAGAGAAAAAGTGCTGCATCCATGGTAGGTTGATTGGCTGTCAGGATAAGACGCCCGCCCTCGTGAAGGTGAAATAAAGCAGCAGGGATGGTTTCCGACCTTCGGAGGATCTGTGAGAGTGGAGCCTGGCATTCTGAAACAAGGGTGGCCCCACTTTCGACAATTAATGATCCATAAGGGCCGCTGCCATTGAATATTGCCTGATTGTTGAATGAAAAGGTAGAACATGCAGGGGTGCCTGCCAGGTTTACTGTTTGGAGTACTGTACCGCTTCTGACGATAAAGGTATTTGCTTTAAAACCTGAATTTACCACCAAGGTCTGTCCAGGATCAGGGTCAAATACAACCGTGTAGCGGCTGTTTGTAGTATTGGCGCTCCATGAAGGTCTGTCTACAACAATTCTGCTCATTCCTCGGAATACGATTTGTCCTGTTTCGGGATAGATCCAGTCAATGAGTGCGTTTGTAACATTGTTGAGAAAATAAATTTCATCTACCTTAGTCATTGCCCTTAAGGCCCCATAGACGCTGAGTTCAAATGTCTGTAGGTTTAATTTCCGACCAGGAGAGGCGGCGCTGAATAAGTAAACGTTGTTTGCGGCTTCATTGGTGGTGAGCCTTACTTCATGTCCCGCATCAATAAAAATGTTGTTCGAAGCGTTTGGTTTGACAAGGGCTGCTATCCAAGATGACCCGTCCCAAGTCTGCCAAATGGAAGGACTTTGATAATCTCCCGAGCTGATAGTCCTATAGTCATTGAGCTGAAGCGGAATCTGTCCGAGACAGGAAGATGAAATGTAACAGGACCAAGACCAATATAAAACAATAATCCAGTAAATTCGTGGTTCAATAAGCGCTGAAGTTCCCGAATCCGTTCTTGTGCCCATATCGAAAAAAATTTCCTACATAAACTTAGTTTTATGCTCAATCATTTGAAAAAAGTCCTTTTAACTTATTCGTTTATTTATTCGACTATTTTTTTTGCGCAGGCACAGGATTATCAGATTAGTCTGATAACCTGCGGTCCGGGGGATGAACTGTATTCAGCATTTGGGCACAATGCTATACGGGTATGGGACAAGGACAGCAACCAGGATATTGTCTATAACTATGGTACCTTTGATTTCAATACGCCTTTTTTTTATGTGAAATTCACTCAGAGAACCTTAGACTACATGTTGAGTGTCAGTACCTATGAGCGGTTTTTGTTGGAATATCATTATTTCCAGAGGGAAGTAAGGGAACAGGTGTTGGACTTAAATCCTGAACAGACAGATCAGCTTATCAGATTCCTTCAATTGAATTATCTTCCCGAGAACAGGTTTTATCGCTACGATTTTTTTTATGACAATTGTGCTACCAAGATCAGGGATGTCTTGGAGCAGGTAATGGGTAAGCAGCTCCAATGGAATGGTGAAATAGAGCAGCATAAGACCTTTCGGAACCTGATTGATGAATATGTTTACCGTCTGCCTTGGGCGGACTTTGGGATTGATTTGGCTCTTGGTGCTGTGATTGACAATGATGCTACATATAGGGAGAGGATGTTTCTGCCAGATTACCTTGAGGCTGCTGTAGCGAAAGCTACTATTGAAGGTGACGGACCTACACGTCCTCTGGTCAAATCAGAACATGTTGTATTGGATTTCCCTGCGAGAACTGCTGATTTTGGGCTTTTCAATCCATATATATTTTGGTGGCTTTTTGCCATTGCAGTAGCTGTAATGACTTATTTTGGTTTTAAGAAGCATCGCCTTTTTAGCGGGTTTGATATTGTCTTCTTTACAGCACTAGGATTGCTGGGGCTATTGATTATAGTGCTCTGGTTTTTCACTTTCCATTCCCAGACTAAATATAACTGGAACATTCTTTGGGCATTTCCTGGACATTTAATCTTAGCTTATGGACTCTGGAAGAAACCATTTGTAAAATGGGTACAGCAATACCTTCTTTTTGCATTGGTTTTGACAAACATAGCACTTCTTTTCTGGCTTATAGGCTGGCAGTCTTTTCATCCTAGCTTGGTACCACTCTTGTTGTTGATTATCTTAAGGACAAATTATCTTTATTATAACTTGCCTCGATACAGCGTAAAGCAAACAGAATAAATTTTTGAGATTCAGCAACTATTTCAAAGGCTTTGACTGTTAGAGAAGGATATTCAACTACCTATGGATTTCAAAATAACTTCAGATTATCAGCCTACAGGGGATCAGCCTCAGGCCATAAAAGAGTTGGTGCTTGGGGTACAGAATGGAGAACCTGCTCAGGTACTTTTGGGGGTGACAGGATCTGGAAAGACCTTTACTGTGGCCAATGTGATCCAGCAGGTACAGAAACCAACCTTAGTATTGAGCCATAACAAGACCTTAGCTGCTCAGCTGTATGGTGAATTCAAACAGTTTTTTCCTGATAATGCGGTAGAGTATTTCATTTCATACTACGATTACTACCAACCTGAAGCATATATCCCGAATAGCGGGACTTATATAGAAAAGGACCTAAGCATCAATGAAGAAATAGAAAAACTCAGACTGAGTGCCACATCTGCCTTGCTTTCAGGCAGAAGGGATGTAATTGTAGTTGCTTCTGTTTCCTGTATTTATGGTATAGGTAATCCAACCGAATTCGGAAAAAATGTCATTAGACTTCAGGTAGGTGATAGGGTTCCGCGTAACCAGCTGTTGTTCAAACTTGTAGATATATTATACAGCAGAACAAATGCCGATCTCACTAGGGGGACATTTAGAGTCAAAGGGGATACAGTAGATATTTTTGTAGCTTATGGAGACTTCGCGTTTCGGATCTTTTTCTGGGGTGATGAAATTGAAGCTATCCAAATCATTGATCCTACTACAGGCAAGAAATTATCAGAAGAAAAACTTATTTCCATTTTTCCTGCAAATCTTTTTGTGACAGGTAGAGATACCATAGATACAGCAATCCATGAAATTCAGGACGACCTCATGGCGCAAGTGTCTTTTTTCGAAAAAGACATGAAGCTTATTGAGGCCAAGCGTCTACGGGAAAGAACAGAGTTTGACCTTGAGATGATCCGAGAACTTGGCTATTGTTCAGGAGTAGAAAATTATTCCAGGTACTTTGACCGCCGGCTTCCTGGATCAAGACCATTTTGCCTGCTCGATTATTTTCCTGATGATTACCTGATGGTCATCGACGAAAGCCACGTTACAATTCCCCAAATCAGAGGGATGTGGGGAGGTGATAGGTCCCGTAAAGTCAACTTGGTCGAGTATGGATTTAGATTGCCTTCTGCTTTGGACAACAGACCGCTGAATTTTGATGAATTTGAGAGTCTTGTAAATCAGGTAATTTATGTTAGCGCAACACCTGCTGACTTTGAATTAGCTAAGACTGAAGGAGTAGTAGTGGAACAGATTATCCGGCCTACAGGTTTACTTGATCCGGTCATTGACGTCAGACCAAGCGGCAATCAAATCGATGACTTGCTAGAAGAAATTGACCAGACTGTGAAGCTTGGGGATAGGGTTCTTGTGACTACTTTGACTAAAAGAATGGCTGAAGAACTTCAAAAATATCTTGAAAGGGCAGGAGTAAGGAGCAGGTATATCCACTCTGAGGTAAAGCCGCTGGATAGGGTGGAGATCCTGAGGGAACTTAGACTTGGGGTTTTTGATGTACTGGTAGGAGTCAACTTACTTCGGGAAGGTTTGGATTTGCCGGAAGTATCTTTGGTCGCCATACTGGATGCAGACAAAGAAGGTTTCTTAAGAAATGAAAGAAGCTTGGTCCAGACCATCGGTAGGGCTGCAAGAAATGACAGAGGAAGGGTCATCATGTATGCAGACAAAACCACTGCTTCCATGCAAATGGCCATAGATGAAACCAACCGGAGAAGAAGTATACAAATTGCCTACAATGAAGCACATGGAATTACTCCAATGACTGTTGTCAAGTCAAAGGATAAAATAATGGGCCAAACAAAGGTTGCTGATAGCAAGCGGAATCCACGCATTTATGATGAATATTTGGATGCAGAGGCTCAGGTAGCGGCAGATCCGGTAGTGCAATATCTAAGCAAAGACAAATTGGAAAAGCTCATCAACCAGACCCAGAAGCAAATGGAAAGAGCTGCAAAAGATCTCAACTTTATGGAAGCTGCGAGGTTAAGGGATGAATGGCAAGGACTAAAGAACAGGCTGGAACAACTGAATAGAGGCGTCTAGAAGTATTTCCTGCTTATAATTGGACGATTTGATGACCATACAAGATATACATAAAATTGCCCAACAAGGGGAAGGACTTCGGATAGAATTCAAGAAGAAGGCGGCTTTTCCCGAAAAAATTGTAAGGGAGGTTGTCGCCTTTGCCAATACCGAAGGGGGTTATCTCCTCATCGGGGTAGATGATGATGGAACAGTGAGTGGTCAGCGCTTTATAGAAGAAGAGGTTTTTGTGATGGAAAAGGCAATTAAAGAATTGATTTTCCCTGCCTTAGCCTGTGAAGTAAGTATGTTTAAACTCAGTGCAAAAAAAGGGGTAGCATTATTCACCGTTCCCAAATCAGTGACCAGACCCCACTATCTTTTCTCCAACAATAGAAAGCAGGCTTTTGTACGGGTAAAAGACAGGAGCATACAAGCCAGTAAAGAAATCTGGGAAGTGCTTAAAAGAAGCAGACAACCAAAAGATATTGGTTTTACCTATGGGGAAAAAGAGGAGATTTTAATGAAGGCCTTAGGCAATCAGGATTTCATCACACTAAACGAATTCAGGAAAATGGCCAAACTTTCCAAATTTACAGCTTCAAGAACGCTAATTCGCTTGGTGCTGGCCAATGTACTTGCAATTGTCCCCCAGGAGAATGAAGACCTTTACAAGTTGAAGGATTCATTGACTTAAGTCTGTACCAAAAGCTTGGTTGAAGCCAATGATGCCCTGAAGCCCCCCTGTGTGTATTGCCAAAATCTTAGCTCCAGGCTCAAAAACATTTTTTTCTACTAAATCAAAAATAGCGAACATCATTTTTCCGGTGTAAACAGGATCTAAAGGTATTTGCGTGGTTGCATGAAAGTCTTTGATAAAGCTGATCAAAGTTGGTGTTGATTTCGCATATCCACCAAAATGGTACTTATCCGATATATGGAAAGTTCCTTTTATTTTGATTCTGAATTCCCGGATTTTGTTTGCCATTTCTTGATGGATAAAATCACCTTTTAAGGCAGAAACACCAGTTAGTTTTTGATCCTCGAGGAGTCCCGCCGCCAATCCTAAAAAAGTTCCTCCTGTACCAATTGGCACAAAAACATCTGTGTAATGGGAATCTTCTGGTGTCAAAATCTCTTTTGTCCCTTCGATTGCCAAGGCATTTGTTCCCCCTTCAGGGATGAAATAGCAGGAGCCAAATTTTTCCTTGAGGAGATTGAGGACCTCTGGAGAATTTTTATCTCGGTACCGACTTCGGTCAAGGTAAAAGAATTCCATCCCGCAGTCCTTGGCAAAAGCTAATGTGTGGTTTAGCGGAAAGGTAGGTTCTCCTCTTATGACGCCAACTGCCTCCAAACCAACTGCCTTGGCCGCAGCTGCTGTAGCTGCAATATGGTTGGAATAAGCTCCCCCAAATGTCAAAATTTTAGTTGAACCTTCAGATTTCGCCGCTGCCAGGTTGTACTTGAGCTTAAAAAATTTGTTTCCCGAAACTTCTTGATGAACCAAATCAAGACGCTTCACGGAAACAGTGATTCCTTTTTCTTGAAGAAGAGGAAGCTGGAGATCTTGATTCGGTATAGGACTGTTGAAGATCAAGTGTCAGGTTTTAATCGGACAAATATCCGAATCTTTCCCAAATGCAGCCTATTTTTGTAACATGACAACAGACATGGATCAGGAAAATTTTGAAGAAGAGGAATTTGAATTATACGAACACTTCCGGTTTGTGGTAGACAAGGGTCAATCCCCACTGCGGATCGATAAATTTTTGACGGATAAGGTTGCAAATGCGACAAGGAATAAAGTTCAGGCGGCGATTGATGCCGGTAATATTCGTGTAAATGGCCTGCCTACCAAGTCCAATTACAAGATAAAGCCAATGGATGAAATCAAGGTATTGATGGACAAGCCAGTCTTGCATACCGAGGTGCTTCCGGAAAACCTACCTTTAGACATTGTTTTTGAAGATGATCATTTGCTAGTGGTAAACAAGCCTGCAGGCATGGTTGTACACCCTGCACATGGTAATTGGACCGGAACATTGGTCAACGGTTTGGTATATTACTTCAATCAACTTCCCACTTTACCAGGCAATACAGGAAGACCAGGATTAGTCCATAGAATTGACAAGGATACCTCAGGCTTATTGGTCATAGCAAAATCTGAAATTGCTATGACTGAACTGGCACATCAGTTCTTTTACCACAAAATAGATAGGACCTATCTTGCTCTGGTATGGGGAGAACCTGCCGAGGATCAAGGCACCATCAATGCCCATGTTGGCAGAAGCCCCAAAGACAGAAAATTGATGATTGCTTTCCCTAATGGTGAGCAGGGAAAACATGCCATTACGCATTTTAAAGTACTTAAAAGATTGCGGTATGTGAGTCTTTTGCAATGCAATCTAGAGACTGGAAGAACGCATCAAATCAGGGCACACATGAAATACCTTGGTCACCCACTTTTCAACGATGCCATGTATGGTGGAGACAAAATCAGAAAAGGTACCCAATTCGCCAAATACAAGAGTTTTATCAACAACTGTTTTGAAATGATGCCTAGGCAGGCCTTACATGCCATGTCACTTGGTTTTGTTCATCCGGTCACCAAAGAGAAGATGTATTTTGAAACACCCCTTCCTAAAGATTTCTCTGGAGTACTGGAAAAATGGGAACACTACGTGAATTACGAAATATAATTTTTCTCAAAACCTTATATTCTATAAGCTGATGCGGTAACTGGTTGTGTGGAAACTCAATTTTCATTGCCAAGTTTTCAAAAACCTCTTTTCCGCAAACGATATAATATAACGAATTTTTAATAATTATTCCCTAAAATGAAAAAACTGTAAATTTTTACTTGATTCATTAATATATTTTCAAGAAACAGATTTTTCGTTTTATATTTGTAACATCAACAAGATGAAAGGTCGGTTGAACATACTGTAAGGTGTTGAAATTGGCAGACAAGCCCTCCTGTCTCGGGGGTGAGGATAAAGGATAAAGCAAACATGGAGCTCGTGTTAAGCCTAACTGCCTCGTGGAGGTTCAAATCCTTCTCTTACAGCTGGTTATTTTGGGTTTATTGTTAATTGACTAAGCTATGGAATCTTGTTTCATAGCTTTTTTTTTGTCCAATTCTTTAGTGATACTCCGCTGGAATAAAAAATATGCAACAAAAGGAACAAATGTTTAATTTTATTTTAATAAATCAATCACTTTGTTAACTTTGGGCCACCTAATAGCAAAAGTGCTTAGGTTTTATTTGTAGGATGTTGAAACTGGCAGACAAGCCCTCCTGTCTCGGGGGTGAGGATACGGACTATGGTCCGGAAATGAATAAAGCGCACAAGAGCTCTGGTGTTGCCTAACTACCTCGTGGAGGTTCGAGTCCTTCTCCTACAGCAATACTAGGCGGACAGCTTTCTTATGGAAGGTTGTCCGCCTTTTTTTTCCCCATATAGCCATTAGCTTCGTTATATATCACATTGAATTGTATTACTTTTACTCTGTAACCGGCTATATGGCAAACGAGGAATTAAAAGAGAAGCGGCCAAGAAACCATAAATACCGAAGATACTTGCGTTTTTTTGGTATCGTCTTAGGTGTATTACTGGTCTTACAGGTGTTTTTGTATTTTTCCTCTGACTTTCTTCTAAGAAATTACCTTAAAGAAAAAGTCAGAGAGCAGTCAGGCTATAAGTATGAAATAGATTTTGAGAAATTCCGGATTTCCTTACTGCAGCGGGGATTATACTTTTACGGTTTTTCACTCATACCTATTGAAGAAAAGTTTCTTGAAACTACTGATATTCCTTATTACAAAATAGACTTGCCTGAAATTAAGATTTTGGGTATCAATTATCTATTCAGAAAGAAGGAGCTGGTCCTGGGAAAAATCCACATGACCAACCCCAACATTGATTTTAGGTTTAATGGCTCCGAGGAAGCCTATGATAAGGGTAGTGCACTTGAGGTTTTACAAGATCAGATCAAAAAATCTTTTTTAGGATCTTCAATCCAAGAAATCCGGGTCAAAAATCTAGAAATCGATGAAGCGGATGTCTTGCTTCAAAATTTTATAGCGCAGCGGGCCATTAAAGCCCAAAATGCCGGATTTAGCCTACATGATGTACAATTGCTTCAAAAAAGAATTCCCGAAACACCATTTAATGCTGCAGGTTTTTCCTTTCACTTGCAGAATTTCGAGATTCTACTAGCAGACAGTATCCACACCATTCAAGCAGGATCAGTGTTTGTTTCTAGTATCAGTCAGCAAATCCATGCCAACAATGTGCTTATCACACCTGATTTCAACCAACCCTCCCAGCAGTACTTCCAGGTAGCCCTTGAAGATCTAGAACTTACAGATGCGGACATCAATAAAGTCTTTTACACAGCAGAGGTGGAGGTAGGCAAACTGGTTCTGGATAAACCGGATTTTGCACTATTCACTTCTCCAAAAGTGAAGAAGGAGGAGGAGGTAGCTGTCTTTGACCTCTATGAACTCATTGAAGGACTTTTGGAAGCGATCAGCGTTCAAGAGCTGGTGATAGGTGAAGGAAAATTCATCCAGCATCCCCTCTCAGATCCTGAACACCATAATTTGAAAGCCGGACGAATTGACTTCAAGATGGAGAATTTCTACGTTGGTCCTGACGGAAATAAAAAGACAAACCAGTTTTTTTATGCGGAAAATGCAGCACTTGAGCTTTTTCAGGTTGACATGGCCTTAGGAGACCAGGTGCATTGGGTCCAGGGGGATTATGTGAAATTATCCTCTTTTGAAGACTTCATTCAAATCCACGACTTCAAAATCTTTCCACTCTTAGACCAGGAAAATAAAAATCAGAGTTTATTGAATTTGGATGTAGCTGAATTGCGGATCAGTGAAAGCCAATTGAAAAAGATATACAATGAGGGGATCTTGGATATCGAGGAAATCATTATTGACCAACCTCAGATCTTATTAAGGGATGTAAGCGGAAATGCTTCCGATGTGGAAAAAGGGGTGGATTATCAGGCTATAATCAGTGATTACCTCAAAGCGATATATGTCAAGCGATTTGAAATTAGGGAAGGATCACTAGTACTCGACAATAACTTTAGGTCACGACAGGATAGTCTTTCCTTTGGTAAGGTAAGTCTGGTTTTAGAGAACTTTGCGCTGGATGATGCTACAGAGAGCTCAGCAGAAAAAGGGATTTTTTGGGCTGAAAACCTGCAACTTCAGTTGAGCGATTATGCACTTAAGCTTTCGGATGACCTTCACATGTTTAAGGCTGGGAAGGTGATGTTGGATACTAAGAAGGCTGAAATTAAAATAGATGGTTTTACCATTAGACCTTTTCATCAAGAGCAGATCCAACAGGCTTTGGACCGATACGACAAGACATTGACTTTGGATATTTTTGTCCCACAGTTTTTGGCCACGGGTGTTGATATTCCAGCTGCCTACTTTAATGGCACACTTAAGGTAAAGCAGATTAAGGTGCCTTCTCCTAAAATCAACCTGATTAGATACAGGAACAAAGCTGAAGAGGAAGTTGAAGAGCTTGATCAAAAGGATGTATTAAAGTTGATCACAAGCTATTTTTCTTCGGTATCAGTAGATTCACTGATCCTGCAAAAAGGCTCTTTAAATTATGAAAATAATGTTGGTGACCGATTAAGGACATTTTCGGAAGAAAATGTATCCATCGCTGTTAAAAACTTTTTCATAGACAGGAACACGAATACTGATCAGGTGAAATTCCTGTTTTCTGAAGAAGTTGACCTTAGCTTGAACAATTACGTCTTCAATTTGGCTGATGGCAAGTATACGCTCACCGCGGACAGGATCAATTTCAATACCGCACAAGAGGAGATCAATTGCACCAACGTCAGGCTCAATCCATCCAGTAATTTAGTATCGAAAAGTAAGGTCTCCGCTGTAATTCCAAGAATGTCCTTCAAAGGTGTAGATCTTGAGGCTTTTCTTTTTGACAATACTTTAAGTTTAGAAAGGGTACGTTTATCTGGATCACAGGTAAACTTGCTGATCAACAATGACCTGGAACAAGCATCCACAGCTTCTTCTAGAAGACAACGTAGAGGTAGAACTTTGCCCAAAAATATAGAGGTGATCCGAATCGACACTGTTGATGCGGAAAATGCTATCCTTAACCTCAGTTTGCAGGAGAACGGCATCCGGAACGAACTCATAAACAGTGGTATTAGCTTACGGTTTTATGAATTTATGTTAGATTCAGCACGTATTCGCAAAGGAGACCTGCCGGGCTTTTTTACAGGAATGGCATTGGGTATTGACGAATTCTGGCTGAATCTTAAAGATAGCCTGCACCAGATTACCTTTTCCAAAGTAGAATTGGATACCAGATATGAAGGAGTGATGCTCAATAATTTCAGGATCATTCCCCGAAATCTATCAGGCAAACCTGGGATTCCTGTATTCTCAGGACATATCCCCACGGTATTGATGAAAATCAATTCCCTCTCCGAAATCCAGTCTAGTAAAGATTTATGGATTAAAGAGTTGAGGCTTTTCAAACCAGATATTGAAGTATTTGTGGATCAGGTGAAAGCTGCTGAAAGAAAGGATTTTAAAAATCCTTCAGAGATCAATATGTTGGAAAACCTGCGCATCGATGACTTTGAAATTATTGATGGGAATTTTACAGTTTTTGACAAAGCCACTTCGAAAGCGCCTCAAGCTTTCAATAAGCTCAACCTGGAGCTCGGGAATCTTGAATTCGAGCTGGATAAGCTTCAGGGGCTGAGAAGAAAGGATTTACTTGAAAAGGATTTCAAGCTATCATTTCCCAATTTCAACATGCTGCTGAAAGATAGCTTGAATAGGTTGGCCGTAGGGATGCTTACACTCACCAATAAAGAAATCCTTTTGGAGAATGTCCAATTGATGCCCAGATATGGCAAATTTGAATACACAAGAAGGGTAGGCGTACAGACGGATGTATCCAAGGTCCATATTGAGGAAATTAGGATTAGGTATCCTGATTTGGAGGAGTTGCTGGAAAACAGACGCTTGATTGCCCCTTCTGTAGAAATTCTTTCTCCTAATGCCGAATTTTTTAGAGACAAGCGCTATCCTCGTCCTACAGGTGGTTACAGATATATGCCTCAAGCATTAATGCAAAAAGCCGGAATTGAAGTTGTCATTGACTCCCTGATGATCCGAAATGGGAAAGTGATCTATGCAGAATTTCCAGAAAAAGGAATGGTTCCCGGCAATATATTCTTTACCGAATTGCAGGTAGGCCTTTATCCTTTTCACCTTGGTAAAGCGGATGCCCCTTATCCGCTTAAAGAATCCTTTTTGATCGGGAATATGAACCTAAATGGCATGGCACCATTGAGTCTGCAAGGTAGGATGTTGTATGAGCGCCCATACCCGATGCACATCAATGCGCAGATGGGTGCATTTGACTTAGAACTCATTAACTCAATCCTTGAAGCAAATGTATTTGTAAGGGTTACAAGTGGTCAAGTTAAAGAAGCAGATTGGTCTTTTGTAGCCAATGATCTAGATGCAATCGGCCAAATGACGATTATCTATGACAACCTTACCTTAGAACTTTTAGACGAACGTACCCTAGAGACGGGACGGGGAAGGAAAGGTATTTTGACTTTTGTGCTCAACACATTTGCTGTCAAAAGCCAAAATCCCCGTAAAATACTTCGCAAACCTATCACCACAAGGATTTATGAACCCAGGGATAGCAGTAGGTTTGTTTTCAACTATTGGTGGAAAGCTTCTTTATCAGGATTGAAAGGTAGTCTGGGTTTGGGACAACCCAAAGTGCCCAGGAGAAGGGAAGATTAATTTAGGAAAACTCCTACTTACCTCGATTTATCTCTTACTCTTTACTCCGGCTTACAAGCTCTGACCATCTCTTTTTTCCCTGGAGGGCCTGGTAGGGTTTCCACTACTAAACCTAAGGCTGCAAGGTCACGCTTTAATTGGGCTTTTGCTGAATAGGTGACAAATATGGCCCCCGGATTCATGCTATCCACAACTTTTGAAAGAAGTTCTTTGGTCCACAGTTCAGGTTGCTTGCTGGGAGCAAATGCATCAAAAAACACCAAATCACAGGCATATAGCTGAGCTTCCTGTAAAGTTGTTTTTTCCTTCTTCATATTGAAATATTCTGAAACAATCGCCCCTCTTTCCCATGGAGCTTCATGTATGCTGTGGAAATATGGGGCAAAATGATAGATAGAAGTATCTACCTCTGTATAGTTGAGTTGCTCATAAATCTCCTTTTCCAATGGAAAAGGCTCCAATGTGTGGTAAAGGACAGGAACTTTATATTGTTCAGACCACACAAGCGTAAGCCAAGCATTCAATCCTGTTCCAAAGCCTACTTCAAATATGCGGATAGGGAATTTTTTAGGAAATCTGCTAAACCATGTCTCCAAACCATAAAGCATAAAAACATGTATGGACTCCCTGTATGCACCATGGAAGGAATGATAAGTTTCGTTGAGTGTAGGATGGTACAACGAGTGTGATCCATCTTCTGTGGTAATGATTTTTAACGGCTCAGACATGGGCTCAGGAACGGTAAATCAGTGCAACACAATAAGCAGAAACCCCTTCCTGTCTTCCCACAAAACCCAGTTTTTCAGTTGTTGTGGCTTTGATGGAGATGTCATTTTCTGGTATTTCCATTACCTCAGCAAGACAGGATTTCATCTTGGGGATATGAGGATTTATTTTAGGCAGTTGAAGACAAATGGTAGTGTCAAGGTTACCGATTTCATATCCTTCTTTTCTGATCAGTTTCATGACTTCTTGCAGTAGGATCTTGCTGTCAATGCCTTTGTATTGGGGGTCTTGATCAGAAAAATGGTATCCAATATCTCTCAAATTGGCAGCACCCAATAAAGCATCACAAATAACATGGATCAGCACATCTGCATCAGAATGCCCGACAGCGCCTTTGGAGTGTTCGACTTTGATACCGCCCAACCAGAATTCATGCCCTTCACTCAGTTGATGTACATCATATCCAAAACCAATTCTCATGCTTTTCATATAGTGTTGTGCTTAATCATAATTTTAAATAGGCAAATGCGGCTTAGGTTTTCCTGGATTTATAATACAAAACAGAGGCATTATCTTCCTTTAAAATGCCCTTAGCCCAAGAAGTAATTGAAGCGGCAGGTATATTGGTTTTCTTTTCGTATTCTGTCTGGTAAAGCTTTGGATCTCCCAGATCTGCGTAAAACGCTAAGTTCATTGCCCTGTTCAACAATTGCACAGACTCGTAAGTCTTCATCGCCTCTGCCTGGTTTTTGGTTTTTTCCAACATGCCGGGTGAAATTTCTTGGTCAATAAACCTGCCCACTACTTCATCCAGAGCCTTTTCTGCTTGTTCGGCAGATTGTCCTTTTTCCATTTTCCCTGAAAAAACCATCAGTCCAGGATCTATAGATCCATAAATATAAGCCCCTACCGAGGCAAAGATGTTTCCGTTTTTCACAAGTTCCTGCTCCAATATGGCAGATCTACCAAAACCTATAATGTCTGTAATCAGATCTGCTTCCAGATATCCTTCCTGCAACCTGCCAGGCATATGATAAACCTTATATAGGGCATCTGTAGGAACATCAGCCTCATGGGCTAGCACCCTTTTTGAAGTCTGTGGTTCTTCTTGTGGAATTGTATGTATGCGTTTAGGTCCATTGTTTGGGATATCACCAAACCATTTATCAGCAAGTTGTTTCACCTGCTCCAATGTTACATCACCAGCTACTACCATTATAGCATTGTCAGGTCTGTAATGGGTATGATAAAATTCCTCAATATCGGCCCGCTGATAGTTGATGATGTCATCCAGACTTTCACCTATAGTTGGCCATTTGTAAGGATGGGTTTGATACGCCAGTCCCCTCAGGAGATGATGTACATTTCCATATGGTTGGTTGAGATACCTTTGCTTATATTCTTCAATTACTACTTTGCGCTGTGTCTCAATGGTTTTTTCTGAAAGGCTAAGCTGCAGCATTCGGTCAGATTCCAGCCAAAATGCTGTCTCCAAATTGATAGCAGGAAGTGTAATATAAAAGTTAGTAATGTCGGTATTTGTAAAAGCATTGCAGGAGCCGCCGACTTTTTCGAGGGCCGTATCAAATACAGGGACGTTTTTTGAGCTACCAAACATCAGGTGCTCAAAGTAATGGGCTAATCCCGTCTTGCCTGAAGTCTCATTCCTTGAACCGACTTTATAAAGCAAGTTGAGAACGGCGATCTTGGTGCTGTGATCTTCGTGAACGAGCACCTGAAGGCCGTTGTCCAATACAAATTGTTTGTAGTTGATCATTTTTGATTTTGGGCAAAGCTAAGCATTTAATGCTTTTTTGCCTGCAATTGTTTTATGAAATCTCTTCTCCGGCGTAACCTGCCTTTTGCAATGCTTCCTTTACATTTTCTTTTGCAACGTTTCCTTCTACGGTTAAAATTCTATCAGGATGTGTCAGGTCCACTGACCAGCTCTTAAGATTCAATTTATCCATTTCTGGAGTGACTGACGCGACACAAGCGCCACATTTGATATTTGTTTTGAATTTCATAATGGTAAGTTTTATTGTTTTTATCTTAATCTCAAGCTGTTTGCCACTACTGATACCGAACTTAAGGCCATAGCTGCACCGGCAAGCATAGGATTCAGTAAGAATCCCCAGAAAGGATACAGCAATCCTGCCGCCACAGGTATCCCTATGATGTTGTAAATGAAAGCCCAAAATAGATTCTGTCTGATAATGCGAACGGTTTTTTTAGTGAGCTGAAGGGTCTTAGGTAGTTGGGCAAGATCAGAACTCACAAGCGTGATCTCTGCTACTTCCATGGCGATGTCTGTTCCTTTTCCCATAGCAATGCTTAGATCAGCTACACTGAGGGCCTCACTGTCATTGATGCCATCCCCGACCATTGCCACCTTTTTACCTTTTTGCTGAAGATTTCTGATATAATCCGCCTTGTCCTGTGGAAGCATTTCAGCTGCAAATCCGGAGAGACCCAGCTGAGCTGCAACATGTGCTGCTGTAGCTTTTTGATCTCCTGTAAGCATGATGACTTCAATACCCATTTTCTTCAGTCTGGAAATTGCCTCTGATGAACTTGATTTTATCGGGTCGGAAATAATAAATATGGCAAGTTGCTCAAAATCCCTTGCTGCATATATGACAATCGAACCGTAGGCGAGTGCAAGTTCACTTTGCTGCATCAATTTTGGATCCAAGGCTACACCTTCCTCTGCCAACCATTTACTGCTGCCAATTCTATAAATACCAACTGCTGTGGTGCCCTTGACGCCTTTCCCTGTGATACTTTCAAAAGATGTCAAAGTTATACCAGCAGTTTGGTTGTGGTAATAATCGATAACGGCTGATGCTAGCGGATGCTGGCTTTTTGCTTCTAAGGCAACCAAATATGCTGCGTCTTCCTGTTTCCATGCATCAGTTTGATAAACTTCGGTGACCTTTGGTTTTCCTTCTGTGATGGTACCTGTTTTGTCAAGGACAAGGGTGTCTATTTGCGTACCTTTTTCAAGACTTTCGGCATCTTTGATCAAGATACCCATTTCGGCACCTTTACCCATAGCAGCCATAATGGCCGTTGGCGTAGCAAGTCCAAGCGCACAAGGACACGCAATGACCAAAACAGTGATCAGGGCCAGCATGCCCCTCAACCAGGCATCTTCAACTCCGCTAATTCCCCACACTGCTAAGGCAAAAAGTCCAATGCCTATAACAGTTGGAACAAAAATCCCTGCAATCTTGTCCACCAGTTTTTGTACTGGTGCTTTTGAGCCCTGTGCAGCCTTTACCCGCTCAATAATCTGTGATAAAAAGGTGTCTTTTCCTGTTTGTTCTGCGATAAAAGTCAGGCTCCCTTCCAGGTTAACAGTACCTGTAAAGACCTTATGTCCTTTTTCCTTTAAGACCGGAATGGGTTCTCCAGTCAACATGCTTTCGTTGATGTAGGATTTCCCTGAAATCACGGTACCATCCAAGGGGATTTTCTGCCCTGGCTTGATGAGAATGACTTCCCCTGAAGCTACATCTGCGGTTTTTTTCAGGATTTCTTTGCCGTCCAGCAAAACAGTCAATTCTGAAGGTTGAAGGCCCATGAGTTTTTTCAAAGCTGCACCTGTACCAGCTTTGGCACCGGATTCCAAAGTTTTTCCCAGTAAAATAAAGAAAACAATTACTGCTGCAGCCTCAAAGTAAACATGAGGTTCCATCCCTCTGGACAGCATATAGGTGGGCAAAAACGTATTGAAAGAACTATATAGATAAGCGATACCTGTGCTGAGGGCAACCAAGGTATCCATGTTGGATTTGAAGTTTATGGCTTGTTTGTAGGCTTGGATAAAGAACTGTCTCCCAAAGACAAACAGAACTGGGGTAGTCAAAATCCACATGATATAATTTGCATAGGGAAGATGCATGCCAAACATGCCAATCATAAATACAGGGAAAGCCAAAATCCCCGCCTTCAGCGTCCGTTTTTTGAGTTCCTGATGTGTTTTGAGTTGGATCTCATCTAATTCCTTGGAAGCTGTCTCTGAGATCAATAGGTCATACCCAGCAGCAGTAACAGCCTTTTGGAGTAAAGGAAGGTCGACCTCTGATTCATCCCATTCAATCCAGGCTGATTGGTTTGCGTAATTGACATTTGCTTGTCGCACTCCGGGATTTTGGCTTAGTGTTTTTTCCACACTAATGGCACAAGCTGCACAACTCATTCCGGAGACTGGCACCTCTTGTTGTCTTATTTTTCCCATAGTTTTGATTTTAATCAAATGTACATGCTGTTGTAACCAAAACGCTTATAGAATTTTTGAAAAGATTAAATGGCTAAATCACCATTCTTGTAATAGAAAAAAAATAACGAACTTTACCCCATTAGCGTCAGTTACAGGTGCATCCCTCTAAGCAAATTGAGCCTATTTTCATGATCAAGACCTGCGTAAAATCCGATAAAACGGGGTTATTTTCTCCGCTTTTCCTAGATTATTTAGCAAAAGACCCATCCTTAAAGCCATTTTACAATGAATATCCCGAGGTAGCAGGTTTTCAAAATCTCATCGACCAAAAAGCTTTTTCACAAGCCCAGAGAAAAACATTGGTTGATGCTCTTTCCAGTCAGTATGGTCCACTTTATCCTGAAGTAGAGGAGCAAATCACCAGCCTTGGTCATGAGAAAACTTTTACTGTAACTACCGGACATCAGTTGAACCTGATGACGGGACCTTTATATTTTATCTATAAAATTGTCACCACCATTAATTTAGCTGAAAAGCTTAAACAGGCTTATCCCGAATACCATTTTGTACCTGTTTATTGGATGGCCACAGAGGATCATGATTTTGAAGAAATCAATTATTTCAAACTTGATGGAAAGAAATACCAATGGACGAGTGAGCAAAAAGGAGCTGTAGGGGATTTCGAATTGGATAAAAGCTTCCAAAGTTGGCTGGGAAATTTAGGATTTATCCCGCCTTTTTTCAAAGAGGCTTATAGCAGTTCAAAAAAGCTTTCGGAAGCCGTAAGGAAATATGTACACCATTTATTTGGTGATAGGGGGCTATTGGTAGTGGATGGGCATGATTCAGTGCTTAAAAAAGCCCTGAAACCTGTTATCGAATCAGATTTGACGAATCATAAGCCTTACGAGCTGGTAAGCCAACAGACCGCTTTGTTGGAATCAATGGGTTATAAAAGCCAAATCTTTGCGCGGGAGATCAATAGTTTCTACTTGCAAAAAGGTATTAGGGAAAGAATAGAACGAAAAGGAGACAGTTATGTCATACTAAATACTGGAATAGAATTTTCAGCGGCACAAATCAAAGAAATGATTCAGGAAAATCCGGAGCAATTCAGTCCAAATGTTGTGCTTCGTCCCCTGTATCAGGAAATGATTCTTCCGAACTTAGCCTATATTGGAGGTCCCGCTGAGGTGGCCTATTGGCTTCAATTGAAACCGATCTTTGACCATTTTGGAGTAATGTTTCCAGCAGTAATGCCTAGGAATTTCTCCTTGGTTATTGACAAAACAGTAAGCCGGAAAATGCGTCAGCTAGGCTTGAATTCGGATGACTTATTTGAATCTGTGCTTGATTGGAAAAAGAAGCATCTTGCATCTAATTCAACCCTAGATTTAAAATTCGGGAAGGAGAGGAAAGATCTGGAAAGAATTTTTGAGGACGCCAAACAAGGAGCTATTCGGATAGATCCAAGTTTGGGAAAAGCTTATGAAGCCGCTAAAGTCCGCGCTGCCAAATTGCTGGACCATTTATCATCCAAAGTTCGAAAGGCAGAGGAAAAGAACCATGCCATAGCTATTCGGCAGCGGCAGGAAATACAGGACTCGCTTTTTCCAGGGGGAAGTCCTCAGGAAAGGGTTGAGAATTTCCTTGCCTTTTATCTTGAAGATGAACAATTTATTTCGTCTTTAATTGCCCAATTTGATCCCTTTGATTTTGATTTTATCATTTTGGAATTAGATGAGCAAAGCTGATTTAAGGAAACTTCACCTTAGGCTCCGAAGTCAGATGAGTCCGCAAGATATTGAATCAGGATCTGAGGCAATATGTCTGAAGGTTTTGGAATTCCTTTTGGCTAAACCTGAAATCATGCATATTCACCTCTTTTTGCCGATTGTAAACAGGAATGAGGTCAATACATTTCCATTATATAAAAAACTTCAATATTTAGGACGTAAGTTATATACTTCCTATTTGTCCAATGAAATCCTTAAAACAGTATTCCTCCCCACAGATGTGGAACTAATCGAGGACAAATGGGGTATACCTGTTCCAAAAGAACCTATTTTTTCTAATTCTGATGAAATTCAACTTGTTTTAGTGCCATTATTGGTTTTTGATCAATTTGGACATAGGATTGGTTATGGGAAAGGTTATTATGATGGCTTCTTGTCTGGTCTTTCAAAAAATGTGTTGAAAATAGGCCTTTGCTTTTTTCCCCCCGTTGAATCTGTCTCTCCTGAAGCACATGATATACCTTTAGACGCATGTATTACTCCTGGTAGCAGTTATAATTTTTCACCTGGACTAGTGCTTTAGCATGATATTAGCTTATTTTTGTGCCTAAACCAATATTGAACCCACATGAAAAACAATTTCAAAAAACTATTATTTGGGCTGATGCTCCTATTTTTGGGCTTTACAACAGAATCTTTTGCTCAATACAATACCGGGATCGGTTTAAGGGCAGGTTCAGGAAACGGACTTACGGTGAAGCATTTTCTGAACGAAGGAGCGGCCATTGAAGGTATTCTCCATACAAGATGGAGGGGCTTGGTGGTGACTGGTCTTTACGAAGTCCACAGAGAAATCCGCGAAGTTCGAGGACTTCAGTGGTTTTATGGTGGAGGTGCCCACTTGGGAACCTGGAATGCCAACAATAGGAACACACCTTGGGGTGACAATTCAGCGAGTTCAACCATTGTAGGGCTCGATGGTATTATAGGCTTAGATTATAAGTTCATCAATGCACCGATCAATTTGTCATTGGATTGGAAGCCAACCCTTAATTTTGGAGATGCTGGTTTTTGGGGAGATGAAGTAGCACTATCTATAAGATTTGCATTCTGATCCATTGGAAAATTACAAATAAGCTCAAGGTCAGCGTTTTAGCTGGCCTTTTTTTATGACTTTCTTGCATGAAGTTAAACTTGACCTCTACTTCTTTCCTTTGTCATATGCCAAAATCAAAATAATATTTTGTTAAACAAGCTTATTTGGATTGGGTAAATTTATCCTCCGAAAAAGATAAAATTAGCAATTGAACATAAATATTTGGAAAATCTAGTTAAAAATGAAGCATGATCTTCAATTCCTACACCTTTAGCATCTCAAATTACTTGATATTGTATCCTCTCAATAAATTTTTTGCATAAAAATAGTAGAATGTTTTAGGTGATATATTGGAATTCTATTTTTTCTACCCATTAATTAATAAATTGGCAAATAAGCCCTTTCAAAAAACGTATATTGATAAACAAACTCCCTATTATTTATCAAAATTGAAAAACTTCAGTTTTTTTCCACCGACAATGATATTTTTTTGCATACAACAAAAACCAAATAAAATTAGGTTTTGAGAGTTTTATATAGTCATTTTTAAATCTTAGCTTATAATAAGTAGTGAAATCCAAATAATCCCCTTGAAAAACCATTTATATAAGTATTTTTCCATAAATCC
>DAIPZN010000022.1:0-41463 GCA_036782195.1 Cyclobacteriaceae bacterium
AAACATTATTTTAAATATAAAAGCAGCTAAGACACCAAATAGGATTATAGTATTAAAAAACATTCAAAAAATTATGATAAATACCAATACTTTGAATATTTAATGGTTATTTTTATTATTGACCATTATTTATTTTAATCAAAGACCAAATAATGAAGAATGTTTTACTAGCAGTAGCGCTTATGATGACCACAGTGGTATCAGTTTTTGCGCAGAGTAGGACGATTACCGGTCGGGTTACTTCAGCGGATGATCCTGAAGGAATTCCTGGTGTCAATGTCCTAGTGAAAGGAACGACAGTCGGTGCAGTTACCGACTTTGATGGGAATTATTCCATTTCGTTGCCTGAGAATGGTACAACCTTGGTGTTTTCCTTCGTCGGCTACCTAAATAAGGAAGTTGCGGTCGGAAATCGAAGTGTTGTAGATGTGTTGATGGAAGTTGATGTAAAAACATTAGGTGAAGTTGTAGTGGTCGGCTATGGTACCCAGGAAAGAAGGGATTTGACTGGGTCTGTTGCCTCTATTGATAACAGGGCAATTGAAAATCTTGTAACCCCTTCTTTTGATCAACAGTTGGGAGGCCGGGCACCGGGAGTTTCGGTGACTCAACCAAGTGGAGTCCTTGGTCAGGCGCCAATTATCAGAATCAGGGGTGTCAATTCCCTTACATCGGATGCCAATCCGCTTATTGTCATTGATGGTGTACCAGTAGTCAATGCAGATAGGGCTGCTAACTTTCCGAGTAACCCACTCGCCCAGATCAATCCGGCGGATATTGAATCTTTCGAAGTGCTAAAAGATGGTTCAGCCACGGCAATATTTGGTTCAAGGGCAGCCAATGGTGTAATCCTAATCACTACCAAAAAAGGTGTGGAAGGGAAAGCACAGGTCGACCTGAGCATCAGTACTGGCTGGAATGAAGATGTCAACCGATTTGACTTACTCAATGGAGATCAATTTGTAAACATCGCAAACGAGAAAAGAAGAAATGCAGGGCTTGGAGATTTGGCTCAACCAGGGGTAAACACCGATTGGCAGGATTATATTTTTAGGAAAGGTTTTGTCCAGCAGCACAACCTTTCAATAAGAGGAGGTTCAGCAGCAACCAAATATTTCTTCTCGGTGGGTTATACCGAACAGGAAGGATACATAAGAGCCAATGATCTTACCAGATATTCATTTAGGGGTAATGTCGACCATTCTATTTCGAGCAAACTAAGAGTTGGGACGAACATGAGCTTTACATTTAGTGAACTCAATTCACTCAACAACGGTGAAAATTCCCTGTCAGGAGCTACTTACAACGTCACTAGGGCATTCCCTAACGTTTCGATTTTTGATCCCAACAATACCTTCTACGATGGTTTCAACACAACTCCTGATGGAGCAGCATTAGGAAGAGGAACCAATCTTGGGAATATAGACAACAACATCCCAAACATAGCTTTTGTACTTGCAAATAACCAATATAGAGCTAGAACCGCAAGGGTTTTAGGGAATGTGTATGGAGAATGGGATATAGTTGACGGATTGACTTTCCGTACACAATTTGGTGCAGATCTTGCCTTGCCGGACGAATTCCTTTCATGGGATAGGAGACATGGAGACGGTAGGGGAAATGCAGGTCTTGCCTTACAGGCTTTCAGGCCTGTGTACAGATGGAACCAGCAGAACACCTTGAATTATCAGGCGATCATTGATAGGCACAACATCAATGTTACTATAGGTACTGAATATCAGTATACCAATCAGAGCTCCTTCTCTGCCACGGCTACACAAATTGCTGATGTCTTCTTTCAACAAAGAAATATTGTTACTGGCTCCGCTGGTGTACAACAAATCGGTGGTGATATGTTTGAGCAGGGTTTTGATTCCTACTTTGCCAGAGTGAATTATGGCTTTGATGGCAAATACCTTTTTTCTGCATCTGTGAGAAATGACGGTATATCTGCATTGCCTTTTGAAAACAGGAGAGGTACTTTCCTTGGTGGATCCGTAGGATGGAGGATTTCTGATGAGAACTTTTTTGATGTAGCAGCTATTTCTGACTTTAAAGTTCGAGCTTCATATGCTGAGGTAGGCAACACAGAAATCGGCTTTTTCCCATATGTGGGTGGATATGCAGCGGCATTGTCAGGTTTAGGGCCTGGTATTGGATTTGCCCAAATTGCCAATAACCAACTTCAGTGGGAAACCTCCCGAAAAATCAATGCCGGTTTGGATATGACCATAGGAGAAGTAACCATTGCTGTGGATTACTTTAGAAATGATATCAGAGATCTTGTTTTGGAGCGTATTACTGCTGCTTCACTTGGTGTTCCTCAAAACAGGATTTTCGAAAATGTAGGTTCTATGATCAACCAAGGTGTTGAATTGAGAGTTATGGCAGGTGTCATCAATAGAGAAAATTTCACCTGGAATACAGATTTTAACTTTACTTTCCTACACAATGAAGTAACTAACCTCATCAATCCAATTACCTCCACCTTCAACAGAACTGAAGTTGGCGGACCTATCGGTCAACTATATGGATATGAATGGTATGGTGTCAACCCTTCCAATGGTAATCCGATTTATTTCAAAGGTGACGGCTCATTGGTACAATATAACCTTCAGCAAAACAATACAGGTTGGAGAGCATTTGATCCAGGAAATCCTGCCGATATCACACAGGCAGCCACCGGATTGGGCGCTAATGATTTGCGTAGTCTTGGAAACACACTCCCAAGATGGCAAGGTGGCTGGAACAACCAGTTTACATTTGGCAATTTTGACGCAGAACTTTTCTTCAGGTATTCAGGAGGAAACGTCATCATGAACGAAACCAGAAGAGGCCAATTGGGAATGGGTTTCTCCAACAACAATGCAGAAATTCTTGACAGATGGACTGAAAGCGGTCAAAGTACCAATGTGCCAAAATTATACACAGGTCAGGATGCCAACATCTGGGCTACAGGTGCTGCCAATAGTCGTTTTGTCGAAAAGGGAGATTTCTTGAGAGTTCAGAATATTGTTTTAGGCTATAGAATTCCTGGTGAGTGGCTAAGCACTGCATTTGGAGGAAATGTGCGTACAGCAAGACTTTTTGCTCAGGTACAAAATCCTTTTATCCTCACAGGCTATACGGGAGCTGATCCGGAATTGAATACTTTCCCTGGCAATCAGTTGCAATTTGGCGTGGATTGGAACTCTGCTCCCATCATCAGGACCTATTCATTTGGGCTAAATGTCGGATTCTAATCAGGAAAATTTAATCATCGCAAACTATGAAAATCAATAAAATAAACAGATATGCCATTGCAGCCTTGTCAGCTACCCTACTGACCATGAGTGCATGTGATGTCACAGACCAGTCTCCCGTTACATTGGTTCCGGAAGCCGAGGCCTATTCAGATGCAGGAAAGGTGCTGGGAAATATATTGGGTGTATATGACGCAGCCCAAAGGGGTTTTTACCTTGGAACAATTCAAAGAGGATATCCATTCGGTGCTGCTTCCATACAGCAAGGCGACATGAGAAGTGGGGATATGTATAATGACCAGCTTTTCTATGAAGTGACTTATATCGGTGGATGGACACCTACCACAGCCAATAATGAAGGACAGTGGATCGGGACTTATAGGCTGATCAACAGGATTAATGTGGTCATGGACGGGCTTCAGACAGCATTGGAGAATGGAGTGATCACCCAAGAGCAATACAATGCCTATATGGCAGAAATGTACTTCTTAAGAGGATTTTCTCACCATGATCTTGTGATCAACTTTAGTAGGGCCTATGCTGATGACCCTTCCCTTCCAGGCATTCCGTATAGGGACTTTGCTATCAACAATACCGAAAGGGTTACCGAGGCAGAGCAAGTTGGTAGAGGCACTGTGGCTGAGACATATGCCAAAATCTTGGCAGACCTGGATCTTGCCGAACAATTGGGAGCAGATATCGGTCCCTTCCGGGCTTCAAGAGGTGCTGCTATAGGCTACAAGACAAGAGTAAAACTGCATCAGCAAGATTATGAGGGTGTTTTGGAAGAATTTGCCAAACTTACCTATACCCTTGCCCCTACTCCTGAAGCACCTTTTGAAAATCCTGAAGGCAATCCGGAGAGTATTTTCTCTCTTCAAAATACAGCAGAATCAAATCCAGGTGTCAATGGTGCTTTGGCAGCCATGTATGGAAACCCAGGTCTGGGTGGAAGAGGCTTGGTAAAAGTAAGCCCTATAATTTGGAATGAGCCTTTTTGGCTTCCTGAAGATCGCAGAAGAACTGTTTTGACTACATCAGGACCTGATGGAATTTACACAGGAAAATATACCGGCTATATTAACAGAGATGACCCTACACCTTTGTTCAGATATGCTGAGGCTGTACTTAATGCTGCTGAAGCGTACGCCCGTTTGGGAGACCTTGATGAGGCTGTAGCATTGTTAAACTCAGTCCGTGACCGTTCTATACCTGCCGGAGCAGCATCATATACTGCTGGAGGCCTTGGAGGTGCTGCCGGAGTTCTTCAGGCAATCTGGAATGAAAAAAGGGTAGAATTCCTTGCTGAGGGGGTGTATTGGTACGATATCCATAGACTTTCCGGATCTGGTGAGTTGCCAGGCATTCCTGCAAAAGCTGCTTCAAGGTCCATAGGCTCTATAGACCAGTATCAGCCTGGAGCCAACATTACATTAGATCATGCATTACCATATTCCAGTCATTTGTTTATATGGCCTTTGCCATTGCAAGAGGTGGTCAACAATCCACTCTTGGCAGGACAACAAAATCCTGGTTATTAAAGCTAGGCAAAAGGGGGACTGTAAAGTCTCCCTTTTTTTTTGATTTTTTTCATCTACGGTGTGTATTTGGAATTATTTTGGTGCAATATTTTTACAAATGCAGTTGATAAATTCCTCCTTAAAGACTACTCAAAATATTTTTTTGTTGATGATGATAATTATTGATTTTTCTTTGGAATGTTTCAAAAGAAAGTATTGATAATCAATAATATTTGTTTATACGAATATCCAATTTTTATTAACAATCAATTGATTATACCTTTGTAAGGTTAGCAAAACTCAAAATGGACAAATTCTCATACATCTCCAATGCACATGTGGCCTATATCGATGAACTATATGCTGCATATAAGACTAATCCTGATTCTATAGATGCAAGTTGGAAGACCTTCTTCGAAGGTTTTGACTTTGCCATCACCAAATATGGTGATGAAGCGCCAGCCAATGGCAATACCTCAGTAAGTGTTGAGCCTGCCAAAAACGGTTCTTTGGCTACCCCTGGAACCATCATGGATATGGAGCAGCTTCCAAAGGAAATCAAAGTCCGGGCACTGATCCATGCATACAGGTCAAGAGCCCACTTGAGATCAAAGACCAACCCGGTAAGGGAAAGAAGGGATAGAAAGGCCTTGATCGACCTCAAGGATTTTGGTCTAGACCAGTCTGACTTGAACACCGAATTCCAGGCAGGTAAGGAAATCGGCATCGGTACAGCCAAACTTTCCAAAATCATGGAATCCCTCAAAATCATTTATGAAGGTTCTATTGGTTTTGAATACATGTATATCAGGGATCCTGAAATGCTTGATTGGCTCAAAACAAAAATCGAACATGATTCTTTGACTTTCAATCCAGCTGTGGAGGAGAAGAAAAGAATTCTATATAAATTAAACCAAGCAGTAGTTTTCGAAAACTTTTTGCACACCAAATATCTAGGTCAAAAACGTTTTTCTCTAGAAGGCGGTGAAAGTACCATTCCATTTCTTGACGCTGTCATCAATTGTGGTGCAGACTTGGGTGTGGAAGAAGTCATGATCGGTATGGCCCACAGAGGAAGGCTAAATGTGCTGGCCAACATCATGGGGAAAACTTATGAGCAGATTTTTTCTGAGTTTGAAGGTACTGCAAAACCTGATCTTACGATGGGCGACGGTGATGTCAAATACCATATGGGTTATTCCAGTGACATCATCACTACAGGAAATAAAAAAGTCAACCTTAAACTAGCTCCCAACCCTTCCCACTTAGAAGCAGTCAATCCTGTGGTGGAAGGTTTTATCAGAGCTAAAATAGATTCCCAACACAAAGGGGATTCCAACAAAGCACTTCCTATTCTGATTCATGGTGATGCAGCTGTAGCTGGTCAAGGAATAGTTTATGAAGTGACTCAAATGGCTGGACTAAAAGGCTACAATACTGGTGGGACCATACATTTTGTGATCAACAACCAAGTTGGTTTTACAACTGACTTCGACGATGCGCGTACTTCAATTTATTGTACCGATGTAGCTAAAATCATTGATGCACCTGTTATTCACGTGAATGGCGACAATGCTGAATCAGTGGTGTTTGCTGCTAAATTGGCTTCTGAATTCAGACAAAAATTCCGTAAGGACATTTTCATTGACATGGTCTGCTACAGGAGGCATGGCCACAATGAATCTGATGAACCGAAATTCACCCAACCTGAACTTTACAACATCATATCTAAACACCCCAACCCCCGTGAAATCTATGTAAAAAGGTTGACCGAAAGGGGAGACATTGATGCCAAAATTGCTGCGCAAATGGATGAGGAATTCCGTCAATTGCTGCAAGACAGGCTAAACATGGTAAAAGAAAAGCCACTTCCCTATCAGCAGACCAAATTCGAGCAGGCTTGGCAGTCTTTGAGAAGATCAACACCTGAGGATTTTGACCAATCTCCTGAGACAGGCATCTCCATTGAAACCGTTGAAAAAGTAGCAGAAGCTCTGACTACAATTCCGAAAGGCTTTAAGCCAATCAAGCAGATAGAAGTACAGCTGAAGCAAAGAAAAGACATGTACTTCCAGTCCAAGTCGCTCAACTGGGCCGCAGCAGAACTGCTTGCATATGGTTCCTTGCTCTTGGAAGGCAAGACGGTAAGACTTACGGGCCAGGATTGTCAGAGGGGTACTTTCTCCCACAGACATGCCGTAGTGCATGATGCCAATACCAATAAGCCATACAATTTCCTATTGGAACTTCCTGATAGAAAAGGCATTTTCAGCATCTACAATTCCCTTTTATCTGAATATGCGGTATTGGGATTTGAATATGGATATGGCATGGCAAATCCACATACTTTGGCTATATGGGAAGCACAGTTTGGGGATTTTGCCAATGGTGCACAGACCATGATTGACCAATTTATCTCTTCAGGCGAATCCAAATGGGGCAAAATGAGCGGTATGGTAATGCTGTTGCCTCATGGATATGAAGGCCAAGGCCCAGAGCATTCAAATGCAAGGCCGGAAAGATTCCTTCAATTGGCTGCTGAATACAATATGGTGGTAGCGAATATTACAGAGCCTTCTAATTTCTTCCACTTACTCAGAAGACAATTGGCTTGGGAATTCAGAAAACCATGTGTCGTCATGTCTCCTAAATCCCTGCTAAGACATCCAAAAGTGATGTCGCCTCTTGAGGAATTCACCTCCGGAACTTTCAGGGAAGTACTTCCTGATAATGTAGTAGATGCCAAGAACGTGAAAAGGGTTTTGCTATGTAGCGGCAAAATTTATTATGATTTAGAAGAAGCTAGGGAAAAGGAAAAAATTCAGGATATTGCCATTGTTCGTATGGAACAGCTGCATCCTTTGCCTAAGAAACAATTGCTAAAAGTACTTGAACAATATAAAAAAGCTGAATTGGTTTGGGTACAGGAAGAACCTGAAAATATGGGGTATTGGAACTATATCCTTCGAAACTTCTACAAAGACCTTCCTATGGAAATCATTGCAAGAAAACCAAGTGCTTCACCTGCAACAGGCTACAATAAAGTGCATGTTCAGGAACAACAAGCCATTATCAACAAAGCACTTAAACTTTCTTAATGTAATCAAAGGCAGCTGTCTTTCAGCTGCTTCTTTTCTAAAATATCTATTCATGAACGCCGGATGTAATTACGTCTGGAACATAAAGCATCAACAATGAGCCTAGAAATCAAAGTCCCTACTGTAGGGGAATCCATTACTGAAGTGACCATTGGACAATGGTTTAAAAAAGACGGTGATTTCGTCCAAATGGATGAAGTCATCTGTGAACTGGAATCAGACAAAGCCACATTCGAACTGACTGCCGAGGCAGCAGGTGTATTGAGAACCAAAGCAGCTGAAGGGGAGACCTTAGAAATTGGTGCTGTTATATGTGTGATCGAAACAGATGCGCAAGCTGCTGCTCCAAAAGCAGAACAGCCCTCAGCACCGGCAGCTGGAAAAACTGCTGCCAAAGCTAGCGGAGAAATAAAAGAAATGATTGTGCCTACAGTAGGCGAATCTATCACGGAAGTGACTTTAGCCAACTGGCTAAAAGCAGATGGAGACTTTGTTAAGTTGGATGAAATAATCGCAGAGGTTGATTCTGACAAAGCCACATTTGAGCTTCCTGCGGAAGCTACAGGTATCCTAAGACATGTAGCTCAAGAAGGTGATACACTTGAAATCGGTGGACTTATCTGTAAAATTGAAGTTTCCGAGGGAGCTCCTGCAGCCGGATCTGAACAGGCAGCTCCAATGTATGCTGCAGAAGAGACTTATTCCAAATCTGAAAAAGAATCCTATGCAACAGGCCATGCTTCACCAGCAGCAGCTAAAATCTTAGCCGAAAAAGGGTTGGATGCCCAAGAAGTAAAAGGAACAGGCAAAGATGGAAGAATCACCAAAGAAGATGCTGAGAAAGCTCAGAAAATGACAAAGGAGGCACCAAAACCTACTCCAATACCATCACCTTCCCAGCCTAAAGCGGAAGCTGCTCCTGCAAAATCAGCTTCTCAATCAGGTTCAAGAGATAGCAGAAGGGAAAAAATGTCATCCCTACGCAAAACCGTATCCAAGCGATTGGTTGCCGTGAAAAACGAAACCGCCATGTTGACTACATTCAATGAAGTGAACATGGGTCCAATCATGGAAATCAGGAAGAAATACAAAGACCAATTCAAAGAAAAGCATGGTGTCAATCTTGGTTTTATGTCCTTCTTCACAAAGGCAGTATGTGTTGCCTTGCAAGAATGGCCTGCAGTAAATGCCCAAATCGATGGTAATGAGATCGTTTACAATGATTTCTGCGACATATCCATAGCTGTATCCGCTCCTAAAGGACTTGTAGTACCAGTAATCAGAAATGCTGAAGCCATGTCTTTCCAGCAGATAGAACAAGAAGTTGTTAGACTTGCTACCAAAGCACGGGACAATAAATTGTCTATTGAAGAAATGACCGGTGGTACCTTTACGATCACCAATGGAGGTATATTTGGTTCTATGATGTCTACACCGATCATCAATGCACCACAATCTGCTATCCTGGGTATGCACAATATCGTGGAAAGACCAATGGCCGTAAATGGAGAAGTCAAAATCCTCCCAATGATGTACTTGGCCTTATCCTATGACCATAGAATCATCGATGGAAGAGAGTCTGTAAGCTTCCTGGTAAGAGTCAAGCAACTGCTTGAAGATCCTACGAGGTTGTTGTTTGGAGTTTAAAAGATTGTGTACAAAGTATAATGTACCAAGTACCAAGTAGAAAGTACCCAATATAATGCGTAATTTCTATGTCATTGGTAATTTAGTCGAATAATTTGAAGATGTTGTTGGGAAGTAATTCAAGCCTTGATTAAGTTTCTTGAAATTATTTTCTAATCATGCACAGGTATCAAGAACTCCAAGTATGGCAGAAGGCTGTTGATTTAGCCGTAAAAATTCATAAGTCGACCAAGGAAATTCCTGCTGAGGAAAAATTTGGTTTGATTTCTCAGATCAAGAAGTCCGCAATTTCAATTCCCTCAAATATTGCTGAAGGAGCGGGAAGAAATGGAAAGAAGGAATTTTCTAATTTTCTAGGAATAGCTTTGGCTTCTTCTTTTGAATTGCATACGCAAATGATCATTGCTAATAAACTGGACTTCTTGTCAGAGCATGAGTTAAGACAGCTCGAAAGTGAATTGGAACATGTGCAAAACATGATCGTTAAGCTCATAAAAAGTTTAAATATTAACTAATCACCTCGTACCTGGTACATTGTACTTGGTACTTGGTACAAAGATTTACAAAAATGTACGACGTAATTGTAATCGGATCAGGTCCTGGGGGATATGTTGCAGCTATCCGTGCTGCCCAATTAGGGATGAAGACCGCAATAGTTGAAAAATATCCTACGCTAGGCGGCACCTGCCTCAATGTTGGGTGTATTCCTTCTAAGGCATTGTTGGATTCTTCCGAACATTACCATAATGCTGCCCATACCTTCAAGACTCATGGGATCAAATTGGACAACCTTCAAGTGGATCTAGAGCAAATGATCGCCCGCAAAGCGGAGGTAGTCAAGCAGAATGTGGATGGCATTCAATACCTGATGAAGAAAAACAAAATCGACGTTCACCAAGGTTTGGGATCTTTTGTAGATGCCCATACGGTAAAAGTGAGTAAATCGGACGGTTCTTCAGAAGAAATCAAAGGCAAAAACATCATCATTGCTACAGGTTCTAAGCCTGCATCTTTGCCTTTCATCCAATTGGATAAAAAGAGAATCATCACTTCCACAGAAGCCCTCAACCTTAAAGAGATCCCCAAGCACATGATTGTCATCGGTGGAGGGGTTATCGGTATGGAGCTGGGATCAGTATATGGTAGAATAGGTGCAAAAGTGTCTGTTGTAGAATATTTTGATGCCCTCATTCCTTCCATGGATAGGACGATGGGCAAAGAACTGCAGAAGTCTCTGAAAAAACTCGATTTTGATTTCTATTTGAAACATAAAGTTGTAGCCGTAGAAAATACAGGTGATGAGGTAATCGTAAAAGCAGAAACTCCAAAAGGGGAGACTATTGAGATCAAAGGAGATTATGTATTGGTTTCCATTGGCCGTAAGCCTTACACAGAAGGATTGAATGCAGCTGCTGCAGGTGTGAAAATTTCTGAAAGAGGACAAGTAGAAGTAGATGACCATCTCCGCACAAGCGTGCCTCATATTTATGCCATCGGTGACGTGGTCAAAGGTGCCATGCTTGCACATAAAGCCGAAGAAGAAGGGGTTTTTGTAGCCGAAACCATCGCAGGTCAAAAGCCTCACATCAATTACTTACTCATCCCAGGTGTAGTGTATACCTGGCCTGAAGTTGCCTCAGTAGGCTATACCGAAGAGCAACTGAAAGAAAGAGGAGTCAAATACAAAGTAGGCAAATTTCCTTTTATGGCTTCTGGCAGGGCAAGGGCTTCAATGGATACTGACGGTTTGGTAAAAGTACTTGCTGATGCCGGTACAGACGAAATCCTCGGTGTACACATGATAGGTCCTCGTACTGCCGACATGATCGCAGAAGCCGTAGTAGCTATGGAGTTCAGAGCATCAGCTGAGGATATCGCAAGGATGTCCCATGCCCATCCGACATATACAGAAGCATTTAAAGAAGCCTGCCTTGCTGCGACAGACAATAGAGCATTGCATGTTTAAATAGTATTGAGTCTTGAGATCTGAGTCTTGAGATTTTGTGAAGAATGATGTAAAACCAACCTGACGGATGATGTCGGGTTGGTTTTTTAGTTTTAGAATAAAAAACATCTTGTTAATGAACAGACAGGATTGTTGTTCTTCAGGTATTTTCCTAAGGAGAATCCTTCTTTCTTTTCTAAATTGCGCGCATGAAAACAGTAGATGATATCCTTAAGTTGGGAGACCCCCGACTTTATGAAGTTTGTTCTCCTGTAGAAAAGGAGGAACTTCCATTGGTAAAAGACTGGGTGCAGGACCTGCACGAAGCGATGGAAGATATCCGGAGGAAGTACGGCTTTGGCAGGGGAATTGCCGCACCTCAGCTTGGCATCATGAAGCGGCTTTTTTATCTGGATCTGGACCGTCCCTATATCATCATCAATCCAGAAATTGTCGATGCAAGTAAAGAGATGTTTGAGCTTTGGGATGATTGTATGAGTTTTCCAAACCTCCTGGTAAAAGTCCAAAGACATCAAGCTTTGACTTTGGTATATCACGATGAGAATTGGCATCAGCAGAAGTGGTCTGTCGATGGGTCTATTTCAGAATTGATTCAGCATGAATATGATCATCTGGATGGGATTTTATGCACCATGCGTGCCATAGATTCTAAATCTTTTCAATGGAAATCGTGAGCTTAATCCATTGGAGATTGATCTTAATCAACTGAATATTTTTGATTTTTTCAGAAAAAATAGCATTGTACTGTCTTCCCAAAACAGGCTATTAGATATGTTCAGAGTGGATATGCCATATTTTATTTGAACGGAGGGGACCTTTTTTCCAGCTTATCGGGCTACTTCCAATAATTTCCCTAATTTTGCACCAATTTAGCCATAAGGAATCAACGCTCTTAAAACCTCATTTAGAATGCCTAAGGATAACAGTATCAAACACGTCCTCATCATCGGTTCAGGTCCTATTGTCATCGGTCAAGCCTGCGAATTTGATTATGCCGGTTCACAGGCCTCCCGCTCACTTAGAGAAGAAGGAATTCGCGTCACATTGATCAATTCAAATCCCGCGACCATCATGACTGATCCCGTGACTGCAGATAACGTGTATTTGCTTCCACTGGAAAAAAAGTCAATAATTAAGATTCTACAAGAACATCCGGATATTGACTGTGTACTGCCCACAATGGGAGGACAGACTGCTCTCAACCTGGCCATTGACTGTGATAAAGCAGGAATTTGGGAGAAGTTCGGTATCCGCATGATCGGTGTCGATATTGATGCCATTGAAACTGCCGAAAACAGGGAAAAGTTTAAGGCGCTGATGGAGAAACTTAACGTTGGAGTCTGTATTGGAGCTACTGCCACTTCTTTTCTTCAGGGGAAGGAGATTGCTCAGAAAATAGGTTTTCCATTGGTCATCCGCCCTTCTTATACCTTAGGTGGCACCGGTGGAGGCTTTGTGGAAAAAGCTGAAGACTTCGAAAAAGCATTGATGGCTGGTCTTCAGGCATCCCCAACTCACGAAGTTTTGATCGAACAATCCATCTTGGGTTGGAAAGAATATGAATTAGAAGTACTTAGGGACAACATCGGCAACATGGTCGTGATCTGTTCCATCGAAAACTTTGACCCAATGGGTGTGCATACAGGCGATTCCATCACTGTAGCACCTGCCATGACCCTACCGGACACTGTCTATCAGGAGCTTAGAAATCAGGCCATCAAGATGATGAACGGGATAGGTAATTTTGCAGGTGGCTGTAATGTGCAGTTTTCTGTAAGTCCTGACAACAAGACCATCATCGGCATTGAGATCAACCCAAGGGTGTCGCGATCTTCGGCATTAGCTTCCAAAGCTACTGGATATCCAATCGCAAAAGTTGCAGCCAAATTGGCTATAGGTTATAATTTGGATGAATTGAAAAACTCCATCACAGGGAGTACTTCTGCATTTTTTGAGCCTGCCATTGACTACGTGATTGTGAAGATTCCTAGATGGAATTTTGACAAATTTAAAGGATCCGATAGGAAACTTGGCCTGTCCATGAAATCTGTAGGTGAAGTCATGGGTATTGGGCGAAACTTTCAGGAGGCATTGCAAAAAGCCTGTCAATCCCTTGAGATCAGAAGAAACGGTTTAGGTGCTGACGGCAAAGAGCTTAAGGATCAGGCCCAGATTCTGCACAGCCTGGCTAATCCGAGTTGGAACAGGCTTTTCCATATCTATGATGCTTTTAAATTGGGTATTTCTTTCAAGACCATTCAGGAGCTTACCAAAATCGACAAATGGTTTCTGAAGCAGATCGAGGAACTGATGCATATTGAAGCCGAAATTGGCAAATATACGCTGGATACAATCCCGCAATCCTTGATGGAAACAGCTAAAAAGAAAGGCTATGCGGACAGACAGTTGGCCCACCTGCTCAATTGCCTTGAAAGTGAAGTATTTCAGAAAAGATATGATGAAATGGGCATCCGGAGAGTTTACAAGCTTGTAGATACCTGTGCCGCGGAGTTTGAAGCTAAAACACCTTATTATTACTCCACCTTCGGAGAAGAAAACGAGGCCATTCCTTCAGACAGAAAGAAAGTAGTCGTATTGGGCTCTGGACCAAATAGGGTTGGTCAAGGAATAGAATTTGACTACTCCTGCGTACATGGGGTTTTGGCTGCAAGAGAATGTGGCTACGAGACCATCATGATCAACTGTAATCCGGAGACAGTATCCACAGATTTTGATATTTCTGACAAACTGTTCTTTGAGCCTGTTTTCTGGGAGCATATTTATGAAATTATTCTTCAGGAAAAGCCTATTGGTGTTATCGTACAGTTGGGAGGACAGACCGCCCTTAAGCTTGCCGAAAAGCTTGACAAATATGGAATCAAGATTATAGGTACCAGCTATGAAGCACTTGACCTTGCAGAAGATAGAGGTAGATTTTCTACCTTGCTGAAGGAAAATGATGTGCCTTATCCTGAATTTGGAACTATCCACAACACCGATGAAGCCCTCGAACTCTGTAAAACCATAGGTTTCCCGCTTCTGGTAAGACCATCCTATGTATTGGGTGGACAAGGGATGAAAATTGTCATCAATGAGCAGGAACTTGAGCAACATGTGGTGAATGTCCTTAAGGATATTCCAAACAATGAAATCTTATTAGACCACTTCCTGGAGGGAGCCATAGAAGCAGAGGCTGATGCGATTTGTGATGGAGAAAATGTATATATCATCGGGATCATGCAGCACATCGAGCCTGCAGGGATACATTCAGGTGATTCCTATGCAGTATTGCCTCCTTATAATCTTGGTGACTACGTGATGCGTCAAATAGAAACCTATACCAAGAGAATAGCCTTGGCACTTAGAACTGTCGGTTTGATCAACATCCAATTTGCCATCAAAAATGATAAGGTGTATGTGATTGAGGCTAATCCTAGAGCTTCGAGAACTGTTCCATTTATCTGTAAGGCTTATAGAGAACCCTATGTCAATTATGCCGTTAAGGTGATGTTAGGGGAGAAAAAAGTTACTGATTTTGAATTTAAACCTTATAAGAAAGGTTATGCCATCAAAGAACCAGTCTTCTCATTCCACAAATTCCCCAATGTAAACAAAGAGCTTGGACCGGAGATGAAGTCTACCGGAGAAGCGATTTATTTCATTGACGATTTGATGGATGATTATTTCCTCAAAATCTACTCCGAAAGGAATCTTTATTTAAGCCGTTAATATAAAAGCACAAGGGTCAACCTTGTGCTTTTTCCAAAAACTTAATTATGGGATTTATATTCAAATTTATTCTAATTGCCATTGCCTTGTCTTGGATCTTTTCAAAACTGTTGCAGTTCTTCGTGAAAAGCAAAATCCAACAATTTGCAACTCATGCACAAGATCTTAAACGGGAAGAAGAAAGAAGGAGAAGGCCCAAAACCGGTAATGTGAATGTAGACCATGTGCCTGAAGAATTTGCATCTAAGCGTGCAAAAGAAATCAAAGGCGGAGATTATATCGATTATGAAGAAGTGAAGGATTAACCTTCACTTTTTTTATTTCAACCTTTTTGCGTGTATCAGCACATCCCCCTTCTGTGTTTTGGTCCCGATCAGGTAATCTTCCCCACCGTCTTTTAGCTTGTATTTTTTTTTCAGTTCTTCAGGAGAAAGGGAATAATTGCGGGTCAATACGTTGGCTTTGCCGTTAATAAAAGTCTGCTGAATTTGTTTTTTGGGATTGGCTAACACGGTGACCACCTCAAAAACCCTAGCGGGAAGGTCAGAATTGAACGATTCACTTGTATATAAATGGCTATTGGCGTGAAGCTTTTGCAAACCAAACCTTTGGGCAAAGCTTCGAAAAGCCCCTGCTTTTAAAATACAAGCCAATGGTTCTATTAGGTAATTTGAAACTTCCGACAGGTTTATTGCTGCTTCTGTTTCTTCTTCATAGGTAAAGTGGAATGTCTGTTCGCCTTCTTGGTTCAGGTCCACGGCATGAATTGTCCTCTGCGTACCTTGCCATGCCTCATCCCAATATAAGAGTACTTCCTTCACTTCGTTTTTGACAGAAATGACCCAAATTTGCTGGAAATCGGAGATATCCTGTAAGGCCTGTTTGATATCTGTCATGGGGGAGATTTTGCAGAGTACTTGCTTGCCCTTGCTGCGAAGCAATTTCCAATGCGCTGTTATATCCGGCTCACAATCGGACAGCCTATACAGTTTTTCGTTGGCTTTACCCCTTCGAGCAGGGTCTACATAGATCAGATCAAACTTTTGCGTAGTCTGTTTTACAAGGTCGAGACCATCTCCTATATAGATCTTAAATTTTCCAGGAGTGAGCATCTCAAAATTGTGGCGAGCGAGTTCGGCAAGATCTGATAGTCTTTCGCAGTAGGTAATTTCTTCAAATTGCTGGCCTAGGTAATATGCATCAATACCAAACCCTCCGGTAATATCCAAGAGGGTTTTGCCTTGGACCAATTTGGCTTTAAACCCTGCTGTTTGGGAAGAAGAAGCCTGTTCTAGATTTAGCGAAGGCGGAAACAGCAGCCGCGGGTCTGCCACCCATTCAGGAAGTTTGGATTTGGCTTTTTGACGGGCCTGAATCTGCTGAACAGCTAATTTCAAGTCAAAGTCAACTTTTCCTTGATGGGATAAAAGCAAAAATGCAGGATCCCCATTCAGGTGATCCTGCACAAATTTTAAAAGCTGTTCGGTATAAATCTCAGCAATCGCCAAATCAGACCAAGCTGTGTGCTACAAGATATTCGGCAATTTGAACCGCATTGGTAGCAGCGCCTTTACGCAAGTTGTCCGCTACGATCCACATGTTCAAAGTGTTGGGCTGAGATTCGTCTCTTCTCAATCTGCCTACAAACACTTCATCACGCTTGTGCGCGGTGAGCGGCATAGGATAGACATTGTTGGCAGGATCATCCTGAACGATGACACCCGGAGCGTTGGAAAGCAATTGTCTTACCTCCTCCAAGTCGAAGTCCTGATGGAATTCCACGTTGACTGATTCAGAGTGTCCGCCCATAGTAGGGATTCTTACTGTGGTTGCAGTCACCTGTACACTGTTATCGCCAAAGATTTTTTTGGTTTCGTTGATCATTTTCATTTCCTCTTTGGTATATCCATTTGGTTGGAATACATCAATGTGAGGAAGTACGTTGAGATCTATTTTGTGCGGATAGACCATTTCGGCAGGCTGACCTGCTCGCTCAGCCATCATCTGGTCCACTGCAGCCTTACCTGTTCCGGTTACAGACTGATAGGTAGAGACGACGATTCTCTTGATACCGTATTTCTTTCTCAAAGGATTCAGAGCCAATACCATTTGAATTGTGGAGCAATTTGGATTGGCAATAATCCTGTCATCTATCCTAAGTTCTCCGGCATTGATTTCTGGCACTACCAGTTTTTTGGTAGGGTCCATTCTCCAGGCAGAGGAATTGTCGATTACGATTGTGCCTACTCCGGCAAATTGAGGAGCCCACTCCAAAGATGTGCTGCCTCCGGCTGAGAATATGGCTATATCAGGCTTCTCAGAAACAGCCTGTTTAAGTCCAATTACCGTATATTCCTTACCCTTAAAAGTCATTTTCTTACCAGCGGATCTTTCACTGGCAACTAAGAGTAATTCATCAAATGGAAATTGGTGCTCTTCCAGCACCTCGAGGATTTCTGAGCCTACCAATCCGGTAGCTCCTACAACGGCTAGTTTCATTTTGTGAGAATAGGTTTAAATAAATGAACCGCAAATGTAAAACAAGAATTCCCAAATCAATCATAACTACCAAGGATAATTACCTAATCTCCAATAAAATGTGTCTTTTTTTTTCAAAGTGAAAGTAAACGAACTTAAACGTTTATTCTGCCTTTCCTCTCAAGTCAGTTTTTTATTTTTATCGTGTCACACAACTGTTCAGCTATGGGCAAGGTACAAAGCGTTTTTTTAGTGATTGCATGGGTTTTTTTTGGACCTTTATTTGCACAGGTGCAGGATTTTGAGAACTCTTTTGTCATTGTCAATCATCCAGAGGAGTTTTTGCCAGGATGGACGGGTAATGATGTGCGGGGTTCTGCTTCAAGAATTTTTCAAGCTGCAGGAGAAGGAATCGGCAACTCCCGGGCTTTAGCTATTCAGCCTTTGTCTACTTTTACAGGTGTTCTACAGGTCAACCTTCCTATTGCTGATTATGCAGCTCCCAAGATCGCTTTTTTTGCTAAAAGTAAACAGAATGGCACAGGCAATAGACCGGCAATGCTTTTTGTGTCTTTTTCAAGAGATGGAGGAAATAGCTTTGAACAGCTGATCCCAATAGGAGATGAAAGGACTTTTCCAAATAGCAACCAAGCCTATTCCCCCTTTGAAATTCCCATTCCGGATAATCTTCTCTCAGAAGATCTAATCGTAGCTAGATTTGAAGTCCGTTTTGGAGCAGGCACTGGTACTGCAGCTAGATTCTTTATGGACAATTTCGTACTGCTTGATGCGGATGAGTTGGTAGATCCCATACAAGTCAAACAGGCCATTCCTTACAATCCAAATACTTTGTTTATTGCATTAGACCGCGAAATAGAACCTGTCCAAGTCGAGCAGGTGAAGATCAATGGTAGGCTGATTCACCACTTAATGATGCCTACTGATAGTACTTTGCTGATTTATTCCAATTTGGAACTACCTGAGAATATACTACTAACCATTGAAGGGGTTCTGGCTAAATATGGCAGGGCTTCTGAAAAACTCAATATTCCCATCTCCAATGTCAACCTGAGCCTGGGAGAAGTCCGGATTATCAATCCAGAACGGCTGTTGCTTTCTTTTAACAAACTTATTCCTCCGGCTTCAGCCAGTCAGACAGCGCATTATAGGGTCAATGGAATTGCTCCAAAAGCCATCATTTTGGAAGAATCAGGTTATGAAGTTTTATTGGAATTAGCAGCGGCATTAAAGATAGATCAAACATTCAATTTGACAGTTGGCGGAATTGAAGGACTTGAAATGGAGCAAAAGAGGATACTGAACTATGATGACTATATCGTAGATGTTTTTTTGCCCAATGCAAATACCTTGGAGATAAGGCATAAAATTGCCCTGCAAAGAGAACAGTTTTCAACCAGTAACTTCTACCTGACGGATACAGAGGAAATCAGACTTACAGTAAAATCCGCTGATGATGAGGGGTTAGTCGTTCTCGAAAGTAATTTGCCACTTGAAGAGAATACAGGATATGAGCTTCAGATTCCTTTCAGATGGTCTTCCAGGGGACTTTTTTTACCTGGGTCTTGGCGTGAGGTGGTCTATGATACTACTCCTCCGCAAGTGCTGGAAGCAATTCCCCTATCCACTAGACAATTAATGTTGGTATTCTCTGAACCAGTTGATCCTGTTTTTGCAAATTTAACGGGCTTTTACAGCCTCAATGGAGTTCAACCCATTAGGGCAAACGTGCAGGAACAAGGGCAACAGGTATTGTTGGAGTGGCAACAAGCTTTTTCAGCAGCAGCCAGTCAGGAGCTACAGGTTGGGGGGATTCCTGATATGGTGGGCAATTTTATGCTTCCTCAGCTTGTGACAGTATCCTTTGAATATTCTGGATTATTGGATTTTAAGAGTATTGTGGTCAATGAAGTCATGGCAGCTCCAAGAGCGAATCAGATACTTCCGAACGTGGAATACCTAGAATTATATAACAGTACAGAGAAGACATTGTCATTAAGTGGATTGGTAATAGCAAATAGTAGGCGAAGTACCACCTTGCCTCCTGCAATCCTTCCATCAGGAGGATATGTACTATTGGTACCTAGAAATCAAACCGCTCAATTTTCAAAATTTGGATTTACCCTTGGGCTTAGCAACTGGCCAACCCTTCTCAATGCTGCAGACCATGTCGTGCTGCGTGATCTCAACGGAAAAGTCATTGATAGCCTAGGTTATGCGACTGCCTCTTATGGAAGCAGTGCTTTAGCCCAAGGAGGCTATAGTCTTGAAATCGTCAATCCCAACAACAAGTGTCAAGATCCAAACAATCTCAAGCCTTCCACAGATGCCAGAAGGGGAACACCTGGAGCAAGGAACTCTGTTTTTGATCAAAATTCCGGGAGCGGTGAATTTTCATTTGTCCGCTCACAAATCCTCGAAGGCAAAAAGGTGGTGTTGATTTTCAACAAGCCAATTGATCCCGATGTAAAAATTGAGCAGATCAGAATTCAACCGGAGTTAGGAACTCTTCGTGCGCGGTTGGGTCCTATGGCTGATCAGCTTATCCTAGAACTTGAAGAAGCAGTTCAAGAAGGGGTAAGGTATAGCGTTGACTTAGGGTCTTTGAGGGATTGCGGGGGAAAAATGATATCGGGAAAAGCGGCTTTTTTTATTAAGCCTTCAAAAGCTGAGACTGGTGATGTGGTCATCAACGAAGTGCTTTTCAATCCACTTTCAGGCTCACCGAAATTCGTAGAAATCTACAATACCTCTGCTAAATATATCAATCTGCGCGACTGGAAGTTAGCCAACCTTAACAGCAGTAACGAAATCGCCAATAGAAGGAATTTGTTTGCTGAAGATTACCTTGTTGAGCCTTTCAGTTATTTGGTGTTTACGACTGATGCAATTAAACTAAGACAAGATTATCCTCGGGCAGTTCAGGAGAACCTGATTGAATTACCCTCACTTCCGAGCTATCCCATATCTGCCGGTAATGTGGTGCTATTGAATCCTGATGAAGACCTGACGGAGCTATTTACCTATTCAGAAAAAATGCACCACCGTCTTCTTAAAGAAGTGAAGGGAGTTTCATTGGAAAGAATATCCCCCCTTCATCCTGTGGATGATCAATCTAATTGGCAGTCCGCCTCGTCTTCTGCCGGTTTTGCAACTCCAGGCTTTAGGAACTCCCACTATGCTGCGGGGCCTCTAACAGATGGGATTCAAATTGAACCTAAAGTGTTTTTCCCTGAAGGGGTAGCAGATCAGTCTTTCACGCGTATTTCTTATCAGCTTGGACAACCGGGTCAAATGGGCAGCATCAGGATATATGGCTTAAATGGGCTAGAAATCAGGGAAATCTGTCAGAATGCCATTTGGGGTTCAGAAGGTTTTTATCTTTGGGATGGAACAGATGCTACAGGCAGAAAGGTCCGACCAGGATATTATGTTGTTTGGATTCAGGTTTTTGATTTGCAGGGAAATGTCAGCGAAACAAGAAAAACTGTAGTCGTTGGGGCAAAATTTTAAATACGGTGACATCCTTATAGCAGATAATCCGTATTTTAAGAACAGATTTAAACAATGGGCCCTATGAACGACATGATCACGGAAATTCTGGAAAAATATTTTTTGAAGCGAGGGAAAACTTTAAAAGTCATCCAACGGTACCTAAGCATCAGGTATAGGCTTGTTATGGATGAAAAACTACTTGAAAAGAGGTTAACGAATCTTAGCTAAGAAGGCTTTTTTTCAAGCGCAAAATATTTATTTTTTGAAATTACCAACCGAAGTGTATTTTAGGGAAATTTTCGAATCAGCAGGTTCGGAAATAAGTCCAATACTCAAACATTTTAGCCATGAGTCAAGAAGAGAAAACCGCTTATTCTTCAGAAGAATTGAAGGAATTTGAAGAGATTATTTTGAATAAAATTGCCATTGCAAAGGAAGAACTGAATTCACTTAAGGAAACCTTGAGCAAGAAAAACGATAGCGGGACTGACTTTACGGCCTCTACCTCCAAATTGTTGGAAGATGGTGCAGATACACTGGAAAGAGAGAGCATGAGCCAATTAGCCGCTAGGCAACAGAAGTTTGTCATCAACCTTGAAAACGCTCTGATCCGGATCAAAAATGGCACTTATGGTGTCTGTGTGGATACCGGAAAGCTGATCGCGAAGGAAAGGCTTAGAGCAGTGCCCCACACCATGCATTCTATAGAAGCCAAATTAGCCAAGAAGTAAATTGGACTTTTTACATAAGCACATAGAAGCGTTAGTTTTCTGTTCACCATCTCCATTGGGCCTGGAAGAAATCCAGAAATGCCTGATGGAGATGTTTGAAGCAGATGTACCCGAGACGCATATTTTAGAGGCCATTGATGAGTTGCGTCTGAAGTATGCAGCTGATGATTTTTCTTTTGCTTTGGAGCATATTGGAGGAGGGTATCAATTTCTGACCAAGCCTGCTTATCAAAGCAGCATCGCTATTTTGCTTAAGCAGCAATCGCAAAAGCGCCTGTCTACTGCACAGCTGGAAACATTATCCATTATTGCATATAAGCAACCGGTGACAAAATCAGAAATTGAACATATCCGTGGAGTCAACTGTGATTACAGTGTACAAAAGCTACTTGAAAAGGAACTCATTACCATCAAAGGTAAATCCGATCAAATCGGAAGACCAATGCTTTATGGAACCAGTGAAAAGTTTATGCAATATTTTGGAATCAACCAACTTTCGGACTTGCCGCAGCCGAAGGATTTTTCTAAAGAAGAAAACGAAATAGGAGAAGAAAAAGGCTAATCAACTGACTTTTGTAACTTCTGCATGGGCAGAAATCAGATATTTCTTGCCTGAGGAAGTTTCTTGGCAAAGGACTCTGGTTCTTCTTAAAGATTCTTTTTGAAACCTTCTCCCTTGAAGCATAAAATACTCTCCGGGATGTACATCAGCCAAAAGTGTTTGGGCAGTGGGTTCCTGTCCTTTTAGTGCCTTGGCCAAAAATAAATCTGAGCCGCTGCTGGCTTTGGGATTGAGCATGTGCCTTCTAAGGGGAATAAGTATGGCTTTGGGAAATATATCATCTATTAGTAAGGGGCTCATCAGTTGCTGGAAAATTCTCTTCCATTCTTCTCCATGGGGTTTTACTGAAGTCCCAAACTGACTGTATGTTCTATGATGTGCTACTTCGTGTACAAAGGTGAGGAGAAACTGATATTTGTTGAGGTTGTGGTTGATGGTGATGGTTTGGATTTTTCTGTCTTTCCTAAATCTAAAATCTCCAAGTTTGGTTTGCCTGGCTTTGGAGACATAAAAATGAAATGGGTCCTGTTTCCAAAGTTTATAGCAGTATTGTACTGCGTTTTCCGGAAGGTGTTTTTCAAAAACCGCTAAAAATTGCTCCTCTACTGTCATGTTTTGAAGATAATAATAATCAAAAAAAAAGTCCTGCTTTTGCAGGACTTTCAAAATAGGTTAGGTTTAATTAACCTGCAGTTTCTTCAGTAGCTTCTTCAGTTTCAACTTCCTCAGCCTCAACTTCTTCAGTAGCTTCTTCAGTTTCTTCGATTACAACTTCAACTTCTTCAGTAGTCTCTTCAGATACTTCTTTGTTTCCACAAGAAGAAGCAGTTACCAAAAGACCTACGATAGCGAATAATGCAAATACCTTTTTCATTTTGTTTGTGTTTGTTTCTTAAATTAAGCGTGCAAATATACCTCCATTCAAATAATAATCAAGCGGTTTAGCACAATTTTTTATTTTTTCTTATAAGTTATTTTAATAGGAACCCCTTCAAAATCAAAGTTTTCCCGAAGTCTATTCTCCAAAAACCGAGTATAAGGGTTTTTGATATACTGCGGGAGGTTGCAGAAAAATGCAAATACCGGATTTTTGGTGGGAAGTTGGGTGATGTATTTGATCTTGATATACTTTCCTTTCCAAGCTGGCGGAGGATATTTCTCGATTTCGGGAAGGAGGATATCATTAAGTTTGGATGTGGCTACCTTTCTGGTTTTGTTCTCGTATACTTTTACCGCAAGTTCAATAGCCTGGAAAATCCTCTGCTTAGATTCCACAGAGGTGAAGATCATGGGAATCCATTTGTTTTCACCCAGTTTTTCGAGCATGTCCTTTTTGATCTTGTCCATGGTCTTGTGATCTTTTTCAATAAGATCCCACTTGTTGACCATGATCATGATGCCTTTGTTGTTTTTGATACCCAAAGAGATCAGATTGACATCCTGTGCTTCCAGTCCACGGGTAGCGTCTACCATGATGATGATGACATCAGATTCCTCAAGGGTACGCAATGAGCGCATCACGGAGTAGAATTCAATATCTTCTTTGACTTTGGCTTTTTTGCGGATACCGGCTGTATCGGTGATGATAAAATCTTGTCCGTACAACTTGTATCTTGTGTGGATAGCATCTCTGGTGGTTCCGGCTTCGTTTGTTACAATGGATCTTTCTTCGCCCAACAAAGCATTCAGGAAGGAAGATTTGCCCACATTAGGTCTTCCTAGAATAGAAATTTTAGGGATTCCTGCATCAGGATCTTCAATTCCTTCATCGGGAAAATGCTTGATGAGCTCATCCAGCAGTTCACCGGTACCGCTTCCGCTGATTGCAGCGATGGGAAATACCTCATTGTCGCCAAGTCCAAGTCCGTAAAATTCGGAGGCCATGAGCAGGTTGCTTTGTTGGTCAGCTTTATTGGCTACAATATAGATCGGTTTTTTGGTCCCTCTGAGGACATTGGCAAACTCTTCATCCAGGCCTGTAAGTCCTACTTGACAGTCAACGACGAATAGGATTACACTCGCCTCATCTATGGCCAATTTTACCTGTTTTCTAATCTCGGCTTCAAATACATCTTCCGAACCGGTGACGTATCCTCCTGTGTCTATAACGGAAAAGTATTTTCCGCCCCATTGTGCATGTCCATAATGACGGTCGCGGGTCACGCCGCTGACGTTGTCTTCTATGGCTTTGCGTTCTTCAATCAATCTATTGAAAAAGGTAGATTTTCCCACATTGGGTCTACCTACAATTGCTACTATGTTTGCCATAATTTATTGGTCGTAACCGAATTTTCTCAACTTGTTTTTGTTTTTCCTCCAATCGTCTTCCACCTTTACATAGGTCTCCAGGAAGATTTTTTTGCCAAAGAATTTTTCCATTTCGGCGCGTGCCTGTGTGCCAACGCGCTTGAGGGCCTTGCCGCCTTCCCCGATGATGATGCCTTTTTGGCTGTCTCTTTCCACGTAGATGACCGCACGGATGCGGATGATGTGAGGTTCTTCATAAAAATCCTCTATGGCCACTTCCGTGCTATAAGGAATTTCTTTTTTGTAGTTGATGAAGATTTTCTCTCTTACGATTTCGGAAGCAAAGAAACGTTCGGGCTTGTCAGTCAGTTCCTCCTTGTCGTAAAACGGCGGGTGGAAGGGAAGCCTGTCAAGGATTTCCTGTAGGATGCGTTCGGTGTTGAAACTTTCGGTAGCTGAGATAGGGATGACCGTATCTGTTTTGATGCGTTGGGTCCAATATGCTGTCACCTCTTCCAATTGGCCTTCTTTGGAAAGGTCGATTTTGTTGATGACCAGCAGTACGGGTGTTCCCGATTGGTTGATCTTTTCAATTACGTCTTCTATTTCGTCGGCAGTTTCGAATAGATCGGTTACGAAAAGGATCACATCTGCGTCTTCTAAGGACATGTTGACAAAACTCATCATGCTTTTGTGCAGCTCATATTTGGGCTTCAGCATTCCCGGAGTGTCGGAAAACACGATTTGATAATTGTCATCATTGATCAGACCCATGATCCGGTGTCGGGTGGTCTGTGCCTTTGAAGAGATGATCGAAAGTCTTTCACCGATCAGCACATTCATCAGCGTGGATTTGCCTACGTTCGGTTTCCCAACGATGTTGACAAAGCCTGCTTTGTGTGTGTTTTCAGTCATGACTCAGTTTTTTTCACAAAGGTACGCCAAATTTCCCGGCTTAGGGAATTTTGGGTGGATTATACCAAAGAAAGTTTGGGGGAGGAGTTAAAAATGATACTTAATATGTAAAAGTATGGATCAATCAGATCCATCTCCTACAAAAAAACTTAATCCTTTCCACAGGTATGAGTTTGTGTGGACCGAGAAGTAGGGGGATTGTTGTAACAAGCTTTTATAGAATGGAAATGAGCTAATCAATGTTAGCTGAAAGATTCAATCTGGACACGTTCCCCATTTAGGTTTGTTTTCAGAAGCTAAAGGGCTTTCTGCTGAAAATTCAAAAGGTTCTTTTCTAACACGCAAGACACACCACTTCGAAATAGGATGGTTGAAGACACTGTTTTTGAACATTCTTTCCATATGATCTTCATCTTTTACATTTCCAACATTCCAATCTACGAGGGGTTGATTAAATTGAGCATTCATAAACATCATGGACATATTTTCAACATTGCTAACATTCCAATTTCCAATGGGCTGGTTGAATATGGAATTCTCAAACATTTTTTTCATGCTGATAACCTTGCTTACATCCCATTTCTCAATGGGTTGATTAAACTTGGAGTTCATAAACATTTCTTCCATAGTCACCACTTGGCCTACATTCCAGTTTTCTATGGATTGGTTAAATTGAGAACCATAGAACATTCCTTTCATATTTGAAACTTTACTGACATTCCAATTACCTATGGGCAAATTGAATTTAGAATTGTAAAACATGCTTTCCATGTTTTCTGCGCTACTGACTTGCCAGTTTCCGATTGGCTGATCAAATGGTGTATTTGCAAACATACCATTCATGTTATTTACTTTGCTGACATCCCAATTTCCTATGGGTTGATTAAAGAAGGATGAAGCAAACATAAATGCCATATTCCCAACCCTACTCACATCCCAATTTCCAACCGGATGGTTGAATGGCGATGATAAGAACATAGCTGCCATATTTTCAACCTGACTCACATTCCAGTGTTCAATAGGTTGATTAAATGAGGAGCTGCTAAACATCCCTAACATATTTTCTACTTTTCCAACATTCCAATTTCCTATTGGTTGATTGAATTGCGAGTGACTGAACATGAATGACATATCAGTAACACTACTGACATCCCATTTTCCTAAAGGTTGGTTGAAAGGGGTTTTTGGAAAAAATTGAGTCCCAGCAAACATTGAATTCATATTTGTAACCTTGCTGACATCCCAATGCTCTATCGTTTGGTTGAACTTAGATAAGAAAAACATACCGGAAGTATTGGTGACATTACTCACATCCCAATTCCCTATAGGCTCATTAAAGGTATTCCACATTACGGTGGTTCCGTATTTATTATAATTAACAGTGCCAGCGAAAAGCCCACTCATGTCAGTGACCAGTGTTGTGCAGATTCTGGTCATGTTTGCTGTTTGATCGGTTCTTTTTCTTATCAATTCATTGTCGACTGATTCATAAATTTCACCTTTGAACCAGCCTTTTTCGCCTGGAATTGTATTAGGACAAGTACAGGTGATGCCATTTGGGTGAAGAGTGAATTCTTTTGTTATTCGGACAAATCGAGCAGTTATATTTTTGGGTTTGTCTATAATAATCTTCTCTGGTGATTTATCTCCAATAAGATCGCCACCCCAATTTTGAAAATACCATCCTTCTTTAGCAACTGGTGTAAGTTCCACCGTTGTTAAAGATGGGTATTCCTTTCCCCCCGGATTGTTCAATACACGTTCGTAAACCACACCTTCTCCTTCTACGCTTATGTCTAGCGAGTAATCCTTTTTGATGAAAGAGCAAACAATTGATTTGTTTGAGTTTACGGGAAATTGGAGCATATAAGAGACTCCAGTCTCATCTCCATACCAACCTGCAAACTTATAGTGTTCATTGGCTTCAGCAATTAAAGTGACCAATTCCCCCTCTTTATAGGTTGGGGAAGAAGGTGAAATTTTGATAACCCCACCTACCAATGGATTAGCTGTTACTGTTAAAGTGTAAACAGGAACTGGCTTTTCAGTTTCACATGAACAGAAAAGTGCTAGGACTACAACAATGAAATAAAAGTTCTTGCACATTGCGTAGAAAGGTGCTGTAATGTTTGACTAAAACGGAGTAATCAAGAAGGCGTACAAGCAATTGAATTCAACACCGACAGGAATCGATATTTAACATAAGTTACTGAAAGTTAAGCAATAATTGTTAAAAATAGGGCGGTTGAAAAAAACATGAAGGCAATAATTTTCAGAGTAAAAACAGCATACCCAGTATGTAATGCTATTTAATAACAGCTGGACGGGGAAATTTCATGTCCCTTTCCAATTCTGTTGGATCGTTACAAACATGCCCAAATTTTAAGTGGTTTGGCTTGAAATTGAAAAGGTATCTTCTCATACGCAACACACACCACTTCGAATTAATTGGGCGTATCTTGAGTTTTGGAACGCTGTGTAGGTTGGCTACTTGTGAGATTGGGGTGATTGAAGTACACTAGGATCTGATGGTTTGTAAATCCGAATACTAAACCATTCCAATGGATAGTCGCATTACGGTCGCAGATGCTGGACAGATCCCGGCAAACTCAGCGGTGTTCTGGATTGCTAGCGGTACTTGGTCTCGGCTGATTTTTTCAAACTTTTGCTTTTCGAAATACCCTGCTGCTGTTGTAGTCAATAAATACAGATCGGTGATCCCTATTTGCCTGGCATACTGGATAAGGGAATCGAAGAGTATTTTTCCTATACCTTGATTTTGAATAGCTGCCTCAACAGCAAAAGATCTTAACAAACCTACTTCTCCCATTGCTTCTAAACCTATGCAGCCCTGAAGCTGCTGTCCATCAGTTGCCACAAGAAAAGTGATTTCAGAAGTCATTAAATCTGAAAACGGTAGGCTGTTGGCTTGGAGTAATTTGGTTATTGAAGCCATATCCGCTTCGGTTGCAAGTTTTATTTCTGGTTCCTGATTCATGTTTTAAGGGAATAGCAGGAACAATATAAAAGTTTTTGGCCATCGAAAATCAGATTTCTTACTACCTGTATCAAAAATTCTTCAATTGAAGGTGTTGAAGAAGCATGATGGTTTTGGCATCACGGATTTCTCCTTTTTTGATCATGTCAAAGGCTGTGGAAAATGGGATTTCAAGTACTTCTATATTTTCCTGCTCCTCTGTGATACCTCCTCCATCATTGATTTTCATGGCATCCGTATATTCAGCAATATAGAAATGCAACAACTCAGACACAGAGCCGGGAGACATGTAAGCTTCAAAAACTTTCTCTACCTTTTCGATGCTGTAACCGGTTTCTTCCTCCACTTCTTTTATGATTCGGCTATCAGGGTGATCATCCTCAAGTAGTCCCGCGCAGGCTTCTACAAGGTATCCACTGGGATTTCCATTCAGGTAAGAAGGCATTCGGAATTGCCGGACCAGGATGACGGTTTGTTTTTCCTTGTGGTAAAGCAAGATAGCGGCGGCATTGCCAGAATCATAAGTTTCCCTTGTCTGCTTTTGCCATTCCCCGTTTTTCAGCTTCAATTCATAGTCAACCTTGTGTAGCGTGTTCCAATTGTCTGAGAGGAGCGATTTCTTGAGGTTTCTGATGTGGTTGGTTTCCATGGTGAGTATTTTTTTTAGATAATATCACTTCCAATTTCCTGCCAGAGCTGAATATGAAACCTAACATTGGGAAGATCAAATGGGTGCATTCAAATCCTTAATTTTCCTATAGATGAACTGCTAGCAGTATTGGTGCAAGTTGCTTAACTAAGCATCTTTTATATGAGAAGCCATCAATATAATAGGGTTTTGCCTAAAGGACCCTAACGCTCACATCCTAACTTTGATCACCAATGAGGAGATGATGGTGATGATTCCAATTAGAATTATTGAATTATCAACTCCAAATGCGTCCGCAATTAAACCTGTTAAAATAGCACCTATTGCATAGCCTAGATCCCTCCATAATCTGAATACTCCAATGCTATTTGCGCGTTGTTCAGGATGGGTATAGTCTGCAATTGCAGCAAGGAAAGTTGGATAAACCACCGCCGTTCCTATTCCAAGCAGGACACTAAGGATTGAAAACTGAATAAAGGAAGTTGTAAATGCCATTGCCACAATTGTAAGGCCTTGAATTAACATTCCCCAAAAAAGCATGGATTTTTTAGCCAAAACATCCGCTAGTTTACCGGTGATCAATTGGCCTAAGCCCCAAACTATAGGATAAATCGCTACCACTTTACCAACTTCAGCAAGACCAAACCCTTTACTTGTCAAGAGAATTGGAAAGAGTCCCCACATCATTCCATCATTCAAGTTGTTGACCAGCCCTGCTTGCGTAATGGAACCTAGCTTTGGGTTTGCCCATGTAGTCTCAAGAAATACATTTTTTAACTTCTTTACTTGACTTACTTGGGTCTCGGAATTGACATGGTGAATGGTATCTTTTACAAGGAAAAAACTAGCTAATAAACCAATGACTGCAAATCCAATTCCCAAGTAAAACGGGTAGGGGCGAAGTCCATATTCTAAAGCTATCCACCCAGTGAGAAAAGCAACAATCCCCACAGCTAAGTATCCGGCTGATTCATTCAGGCCCATTGCAAACCCTCTGTTCTTTTCACCGACTAAGTCGATTTTCATCACAACGGTACTAGACCATGTCAGTCCCTGATTGATGCCCAATAAAACATTGGCTGCAATAATCCAATTCCAGTTTGTAGCATATATCAGTATAAAAGGAACAGGAAGACCTATTATCCAGCCGATTACCAATAAATTTTTGCGTCCGATTTTATTGGCAAAAGCTCCTGTGTAATAATTTGTTATGGCTTTTGATAGGCCAAATACGACTATGAAGGATAGGATTGCAGTTTTGGCAGCTATGCCGAAATCCGCTTCTGCAATCTGAGGAAGAATGGTTCTTTCTAATCCTATCATTCCTCCCACAAAGCCATTGATAATGACCAGTAAGGTGAACTGCTTCCAGTTCTCTTTTAATCCGAATTTTGCTTCCATGGCTTCTTAGGTTATGGCACACCGATTGGCCCCTGCTTCCAAATCAGTTGGATTCACAGCTGTATAATCCCCTTCAACATTCAAATCCAAAATTTTCATGTAGTTTTCAGGTGGGTTTGGGATCCGTTGCAGCAAGGATTCCACAAACTCTTTTTGGCCTTCTTTAAGTAATGGGGTGTTATGTAAAATCGCTTTTAGTGGAGACTGTATCATTTGATTATCAAAAGCTACCGGTTGATTGCTATGTCCAGGCAGGACCAGGATTTTTGGATCTAATGCGATAAGTTTCTGGATGGACTGATAAAGAAGGGCTGCTTTCTTTGCTGCCTCCGCTATGTCTGCTTTCAGATCGGGTCTTCCTACTCCATTGGTAAATAATGTGTCACCTGTTAAGAGTATTTTATCATCAATGAAATAACAGGTACTCTCTAGTGTATGGCCAGGTGTATGAATCGCTTTGATCTTGAGATGGCCTATATGGAATTCCTGTCCGTTTTCAATAGGAATGAATGGATACCGTAATTTATTGTTTTTGGGAAGGGATGGTTTAATACCTTTTCTTTCAGCCAGTTCTTTTGTTCTACTTAGGTGATCTGCATGGATATGGGTATCAGCAACAAATTTTAGCGTAAGGCCCCTTTTACCCATGATCCTTTCATAAACCTCTACTGGTAAAGAAGCATCAACCACTATTGCCTCATGATTTGAAATAACCATGTAAGAAAGACAGCCTTTTCCTGTACGTCTAAATTGGATGATTTCAAAATGACCATAAACTATAGAGGCAGTATTCCAAGAAAGGCTCCAACTTTTCATCCCTCCTTGAAGATTGTATGCTTCATAGCCTAAATCCTGAAGCATTTCAGCTGCTTTGGCACTGATTTTACCTCCAGCACAGACAGTGACCACTGGAAAGGATTTGTCTAGGTTTATTTTTTTTAAAAAATCTGAATTGTTATTTTTCAGTTCTTCGTAAGCATCGATGTGGAAGCTTCCCGGAATCTTCCATTCTTCCCTTTCATGCGGTGGCCTGATATCCACAACATTTACTTTTTTACCTGAATCCAGCCATTCTCTTAATGTATCGGTATTAATTTCCCTAGGCCTCATTATATAAATGTTTTTTTATTCAAATGACGGGCTTATCAGGATCAAAACATTTTACATATGTTAAATAATCAGAAGGATGCTCCCCTAATTCTACTTAGGCTCACCTGCGTTATTCCCAGATAAGACGCGATATATTTTAAAGGGATCTCCCTGACAACGGCAGGTGAATATTTTAAGAGTGCCTGATACCTTTCTTCAGCAGTATGGAATTGGAGGCTCTCCAGCCTGTTGATGGTATCGACATAGGATTGTTCCAGTATTTTTCTAAAAAGTCTTTCCACCTCATGCATCCTGTCAAATAATTCAAAAAGTTGATTTGCCGGAATGGCAATAAACGTAGTATCCCTGATGGCTTGAATGGCTTTGTGACTTGGTTTTCCTGTGAAGAGGCTCTCCGCCCTGATAATCAGATCATTTTCGAATGCAAAGTATTCAGTGACATCCTTATCCTCTTTATAATAATAAATTCTTGCCGTTCCTTCTTGAACAAAGTAAATGGTTTTACAGGTTTGACCGATGTTTTGAAGAGACTTATTCTTTTTGATGTGAACTATAGAGGACAACTCTGCTATTTCCATTTTTGCAGCATCCGAAATTGGATATATGTCAGATAGGTATTGGATAAATATGTTGATCTGTTCCATGGATAAGTTTTGGGTTTTTCAACGGCTTTAGAATCTCCTGTTCAATTTGGTTTTCTGCTCAACTTTTTTCTGTACCACCGCTTAGAGTTGTATGTTTTATATGTATTATAGCTGCTTTCTTGCCAGAAGGCTTAAAATTCATCAGAAATATCTCGGATAATGGAATCTTAAAATACTTCTGTCTTCCAGCCTGAAAATCAAGGGAATTTGCTTTGGGGTACAATTGCGGATAACCTTAATGTTTTTATATTGAAATTAAGAGAGAACTTTGTAAATGAAGCTATTTTTTGAGTAATCTAGGTTTTTTAGAATCTGTTTTTTAAAGATGATGTTACCAGATTTTCCAGAACTTCAATTTTCTGACCCGTAGTGAGCATTGCCAAAATCATAAGCTTGCCTTGTCTGCTTTTGCCGTTCCCCGTTTTTCAGGTATAGTCATAAGTTATCTTGTGGAGGGAGCTCCAAATGTCTGAAAGCAACCTTGTGAAGGTATCTGATATGATGTTCCATCAAAGTGCTACAAGTTTGTAAAATACCTGACGCTCCAATTCTCTTGTCAGATGATGAGGATAAAGTCGAACAGGGATGAAGATAAGCTTATTAGTGGTGTGATGGAAATACTAAGTTGAGCTGTGTTTGGGTTAAACTGTAGCTGACGTAAGATGTCCCTTTATACTAGGGATAGGCTATTATCTCGGTTTATTTTTTGCCACAATTCTTGTGTTGTCTGTCAAGTCAATCCTATAAAATTGGACAAGGGGTAGCTTCCCGAACCTTGGGTAGCTCCGCACATAAGTCCTGTTGCAACTAGTATGCTATGTGCTGAACAGGGCTTTGGGTAGTAGGGGAATAGCAGGTTTTAAAGGTACATTGACTAGGGAAGATGTCTAAAAGTTAAAAGCGGTTATATAAATTACAGTTGATGCTTCCATCCAAAAAAAACGGAACGCTCAGTTAGTCTATGTAGTAGCTGAAGCCTCTTTATGGTCTTCAGGGTAAAAATAAATGAACCACAAAGGAGCCTTTTTCTGGGACTGAAATCTACTTTTTATTAATTGTGTAAAAGCCTTATATTTAATGGATTTGTGTTCCAAAACTTCTGCCCAAAGTGAGGATTCGCAAAGAAAAAATCCCCAAAAATTTTGACTCAATTTCTTTATGAAAAAGATCCGCCTTTTAGGAATAGCGCTCCTTATTGTGATGCTAGGCAATTCATGTATGTCTTATAAAAATATTGAGAAAGTAAAACCTATATCAGCTGCCCCTTCCTTGGTGGAAGAAATTCAAAAATTAAAGGCAGGGGATAAAATCAAGGTTTATCAGACGAGCGGAGAAATCAATAACCTGCGATATGTCACAACAGAAAATGGAGTCTTGAGAGGGTTTGAGACTTTAAAGACTTCCGAAAACCTCATTTCAATAAAGGTAGAAGACATCGGTCTCATCCATGTGAAAAAAATCAACGTGACCAAAACGATATGGCGAACCGGATTGACAACAGGGTTAGTTGCTTCTGTAATAATTTTCGGTTGGTTTGTCTCAATGGGATCACAATCCTCATGACGATTGATTCTAAAAGTCGCAGTCATGTTAACCTTTGTACAACTATGAAAAACATCTGGAATCTTGTAATGATAATTTTGATGGTACTGCTGGGTAGTTCATGCAAAACATATAAGACACTTGAGAAAGTAAAGCCAGTTTCAGCTTCTGCTTCATTGGTAGATGAACTTCACAAATTACAGCCAGGGGATAAAATAAAAGTTTATACAAAAACAGGAAGCAGCAATGTGTTGAAATTCACCTCCGCAAATGAAGATGAATTATTGGGTGTCCTTGTAGATGGATCGATCAGTTCTCCTGTTTCCATTCGAATGGATAATATTCATCAGCTAAAAGTAAAAAAGACAAATTGGCCTTTAACAGCCGTATCAATACCAGTGGGATTATTTTCCACTTGGCTCATTGTGGGCACTATTGCTTTTCTATAACTGGATTATTGTGGTGAAGGGAATTCAGGTCCAATCAAGCTTCAGTCTAAAACTATTGGAAGTTATTCAGAAGGAATCCATTGATTTATGGTAATAGAATCCTAGATCTGTATAACGGGACAAGGGTTGTTCCCAAAAGTGCTCTTATGTAATGACATAACGGATAACAACCCACCGAGCTTAATCTAAGTGTTAAAATAGAGGTTTCTCACAAGGTGGGACCGCCACTTTTTAATTGGGTAGGTACCGGAATCAAATAACAAGCTCAGGACTTTCGTTTGACTCTAAGACTGCCTCTTCAAAGTTTGACAAATCGGTTCGATTTGTGCCACCTGTTTCGGTTCAAATGACATTGCAAAAGGTTTCATATCCACCACTCGAAGCAATTCCGCTTGATCTTTAAATTTGGATATAGAAAATCCGGCGGATCACATCCATCATTTAAAAAAAAGAGGCCGGATTATCATCTCCGACCTCCATATCAAAAAATCAGCTATCTCTACTATCTCAAGCCTTTTAGAGTAAGCGCGTTTTGATTGAAAAATAAATTAGAGATCCTTCACCAATCTTCCGTTCAATATCTTACTATCTATCTGAACGACTACATGGTAAACTCCAGAAGCAAGCCCTTTCAAGTCAAGATTTCTAACAAAAGCTTGGTGTTGAGATTCTTGTTCTGAATAAACCAGACGTCCTACAGAATCGTAGATCCTAATGCCAACCTCAGATTCTCCGTACAGCTGTACTAGGATGTTGGTTTCGGTTTTAGCCGGATTCGGATAGATCAAGATGCTGTTTGGGACCACTTCCCTGTAGAGGGTGATGGTGCTGCTGATCAGCTGTCCGGCCCGATCCATGCTATGGACATTGACTTTTAGCGAGGCAGGGATTTCACCTTTCCCTACCCAGACCAACTTGTTTTGGATCAGTTGGACGGATTCGTTTTCATCCATTGAATAGATATGTATATCATCTGCAGGATCTATCGTAGTAAGCGAACCGATTTCAAATCCGTTGACAGCTTTTTTGGCAATGATGTTATTGCTGAGCAGGATGTCTTTAGGCAAGGGTTTTTGCTCAACCAACACAAACATCATCGGCTCACTAGTCATACGGAAGCTGGTTTCCTCATATAGTTTACCCTTGATATGATATAAGCCTGGACGCAATGGGTTATAATCTCCTTGGTTCCAGTTTACTTTCAGGCTCCTGTCTTTACCCGCTTCATCCCGAATCAGGAGTTCGTATTGGGCTATTTCCGCGAAAGGAGTATTCCAGGACACTTTAAGTACGGCATTCATGTCTATGGATTTGTTTCCTCCCCCACCCTTTGGTCTGGCAACAGACAGGCTGATATCAAAGGTGCCAGATGTGACATTGCCACTTTGATCGGTAGCTGTCAGGACCACAGGGTATGTTCCTGCAGTAGTGTATACCGTTCCTGGAGCAGGAGTCTGGGTGTATGTAGCCACAGTACAATTGTCTGAGGCTGGATAAGTTACCCTGAAATCAGGCACAGAGTAGCTGCCATTGGCCTCAATACTTACCCTTAGCGTATTTGGAAGTTTGGCAATGGTAGGAGCGAGGTTATCCACTACGGTCACTGTAAACACAGTGGATCCCACATTTCCGTTTCTGTCAGTTGCAGTCAGGGTGACTTCATTGACACCTACATCCGCACAATTGAAAGTTGACCTGCTCAAGCCCAAAGTCAGTGTTCCTCCAATACATTCGGAGTAGGATCCATTATTTACCTGACGGGTGGTGATGGAAGCCTGTCCATTTTTGTCCAAGGCTACAGTCAGGTTATTGGCTAGGGCGATAACTTTACAAGGAGGACGAATGACAATGATAGTCACAGTGGCTTCTTGACTGCTTGTATTGCCAACAGCATCAGTTGCAGTGAGCGTAATGGTATTATTTCCTTCATCAGCCGCTGTAAATGTGTTCTTATCCAAACTTAAAAACACTGGACCACAATTGTCAGTTGAACCGGCATCTACTTCTTCAGGGGTTATACTTTCCGATCTACCTTCTTCAATTTCAATTACCAGATTTTTCGGATTAACGATAGGAGCAATCGTATCTTCAATACTGATGATTTGTGTTTGTATGAAGCTATTGCCAACTTGGTCTTCGTATGTCCATGTGATAATTGTTGTGCCTTGGGCAGTAATCGGGAAGATGCTGGTATCTGTAGTACCTTGAAGGATATTTCCTCCTTTATCAGTTGCTGTGGGTATGCTCAATTGTTCAAAGCTGATCAGACACTGGGCAGTCACATCAGGCAATACCGCTTCATCTGGAACGATTTCGTCTGGTGCTCCTGGGCATGAGGAAACCATAACCTTATTGTCTCCATACCAAGATACAGCCACAAATTTATTGTCTCCATAGGCTACCGAACTCCAATAATTTGACCCTGTGGCTTTATGGGCTGACCAATAGATGCCATCTTGACTACTCATCACGAGATCAGTTGCTACAGCAAGGAATCTACCATCACCAAAACCAATAGAGTTCCAGGATCTAATCGAAGGTGTATCATGAGATGTCCAGTTCATTCCGTCCAAACTACTCATTACTTGCTTGTTGCCATTTCTTGAAATTGCTACAAATCTACCATTTCCATAAGTTACTGAAGTCCAATAATTGCTCTCAGGGGAAGTATGTATGGTCCAATTTCTTCCATCAGTACTACTCATCACACTATTATCTCCAACAGCCACAAATCTCCCATTCCCAAAAGTGATGGCATACGGGCTTCCTGACACCTCATGTGCAACCCAAATAATACCATCTGTACTGGTCATAACCCTATTGGCTCCTGATGGCGCCACCGCTACAAACTTTCCGTCTCCATAAGTCACTGAAGTCCAATTGTTAGCTTCAGCTGCAGAATGTGTTGTCCAAGTTATGCCATCGGTACTGTTCATGACACGATTGGCACCATCATAGGCGACCGCAACAAATTTGCCGTTGCCGAAAGTGACCGAACTCCATCCGTTCAGTTGTGGAACTTGATTGGCTGTCCATTGAATCCCATCTTGGCTACTCATAGCTCGAGTAGCACCCCAATCTGCCAAAGCCACGAATTTTCCATTTCCATACACTACGGATGTCCATTCGCTATCACTTCCTCCGGCGGCCATTTTTCCTTCCCATACCTGACCAGCAAAACAGGCTTCAGGTTTAGCTTTGATTGTTAAACTCATTGCCCCTGGACCTTGAGAATTTACTGCCCTGAGAGCAATACTATATTCCGTATTATTGGTTAGATCAGTAATTGTTACCGGAGACCCTAACTTATCCTGGTTTAAGGGTGTCCAAGATTCTCCATTGTCTAATGAATATTCATAATTTGTGATGGGATCTACGCCATCATAAGGAGCTGCAAATTCAATTTCCACCGTACGATCTGTAGGATAAGCCAGCAATCGTGTGGGTGCTGCTAGCTCAGCAGATGGGATTGTACAATCCGAGATCATAACCCTGTTTTCACCATTCCGAGAAAGTGCCACAAATTTACCTCCTCCATAACCAACAGTAAACCAGGCATTGGGTTCTGCTGCTTTATAAGCTGTCCAGTTTTTTCCATCTGGACTGCTCATTACTCTGGTCAAGCCGTTATCAATCCCGTTTTGCAATACAGCTATAAACTTACCCAAACCAAAAGTGACAGAACTCCAAGATGTAGATTCGGGGACTTCTTGGGCGGTCCAATTTATTCCATCTTCACTGTTCATTACTTGTGTTTCTCCACCCAAGGCTATAGCTACGAACTGCCCGTTTCCATAAGTAACCGAGAACCAGAAACTCTCAGCAGCTGCCTGATGGGCAGTCCAATTGATTCCATCCAAACTTACCATTACTCTATTGGTCCCAAGTGATCCGACAGCTACATATTTGCCATTACCATAAGTAACAGACCACCATGAATTTACTTCTGGGGCCTGATGCAGGGACCAGTTAATACCATCCGTGCTGCTCATAATTCGGTTGGTGCCTCCAGTCGCAACCGCTACAAACCTGCCATTTCCATAAGTCACAGCGTTCCACTGGCTACTATTTATAGATGTTCCGGTACCTGAAATCCAATTGACACCATCCGTGCTGCTCATTACCCTGTTTGCTCCATCACGGGAAACAGCAACAAACCTACCGTTTCCAAAAGTTACCGAGTTCCACGCATTAGGCTCCGTGGCACTTGAAGGAGTCCATTCGATTCCATTTGTGCTGCTCATTACCCTATGCTGTCCATCACGGGATACAGCTACAAATCTGCCGTTTCCGTAGGTGATTGAACTCCAGAAATTAGCCTCGGTTGCCGGATAGGCTGTCCAGTACTGCCCTGAGAAACAATCTTCGATTGGAATAAAGGAAACCTCACTTGCCTCCCCCTTACCTACAGCATTAACAGCTCTAAGGGAGATACTGTATTCCTGTCCATTGACTAGCCCTTTGAGCATCAATGGAGAGGATGCAAATGCCGTCCAGTCCCCACCGGCAAGGCTGTACTCATAGTTGAGAATGGGGCTACCTCCGTCATCTCCTTGGGTAAAGGAGATATCAACAAGACCGTCTGCCACTGCTGCGATGAGATCACTGGGTGCTGCAGGGACAGTAGGGAGTGGGGTGCATTCGGATACCATCACTCTACTACCACCGTTTACATCAATGGCTCCTGCAACAAATTTACCACCTCCGAATGCGATTGACCACCAGCTACTTGCTGAAGGGATTTCATGGATAGTCCAATTAATTCCATCATAACTATTCATTACACGATTGACACTATTGGCTACAGCCACAAATCTGCCATTGCCATAAGTGACTGCCCACCATGCATTGGATTCTGGTACCTGATAGACATTCCAATTTGCTCCATCTGTACTGACCATAACCCTATTGGCATTGCCAAACTTAGCCACTGCAACGAATTTTCCATTGCCATAGGTTACCGATTCCCAACTATTACTTTCCGGAGTTTGATAAGCTTGCCAGTTCACTCCATCTGTACTTGTAATTACCACATCAGGTGAGACAGCTACGAACTTTCCGTCGCCATAAGTGACAGCATAATAGGTTTTAAATAGAGCTTCTTGCGGAAGTTGAATTCGGGACCAATTGATCCCATCTGTACTGCTATAGACAAAATTTGAAACAGCTACAAACCTTCCATTGCCATACGCCACCGCATTAAAACCAATAAACAAATCCAAAACCTCATGTGCAGACCATTTTTCTCCATCTGTGCTACTCATGACATAGTTGTTGTTGCCATTAGCAGCATTGGCAACTGCGACAAACTTCCCATCACCAAAAGTAACTGCGCTCCATTGGTTAGTTTCTTCCGCTGCGTGATGGAAAGTCCAATTCATTCCATCAGCACTGTTCATTACCCGGTTGGTTCCGCTCAATGATACTCCCACAAACTTTCCGTTCCCATAAGTGATACCTCTCCAATCATTTGCTCCAGGAATAAAGTATTCCGTCCATTTTTCCCCAGCATCACAATCCACAGGCGGTTCTGAAACATTTATTTCCACCAATTGTACAGCTGTAGCGCTATTTCCGGATGCATCCACTACTGTCCAGGTTATTGTGGTCGTGCCTAAAGGGAAGCTTTCCGGTGCATCATTGGTAACTGAAGCTACAGCACAGTTGTCCGATACTTCTGGGATTCCTAAGTTGACTGCTGTTGCTTCCGTAGAACCAGTAGGTAAATTGAGCACTACCTTATTTGGGGCAAGGATTACTGGTAATTCCTGGTCTTGAACTATCACCAATTGTGTAGCATTCGCTGTATTTCCACTACCATCGGTTACAGTCCAGGTCACCACAGTCTCCCCAATCGGGAATACTTCTGGGGCGTCGTTCTGAATAGATGCCACTGTACAATTGTCTGAAGTGATTGCATTTCCTAGGTTTATAGCACTTGCAGAGCAAAGTCCATTATCAGAAGTAACAGTTAAATCAACAGGTGCTTCGATTACAGGTGCTTCAGTGTCTGAAATAATGATGTTCTGTTGTTGTGTGCTGGAATTGCCTGATGAATTGGTATAAGTCCAAGTGATGGTAGTTGTGCTGGTGATCGGGAATATTGCATCGGTGGTTCCCTGAATAAGACCATCTACCGCATCAGTAGCAGTTGGTATGGCCAAATCATTTAACGAAACTGTACATGATGCAGTAAATTCAGTAAGTGCCTCTTCATCTGGTATGGGCGGATCAGCTTCATCGGATGGCTGAACCGTAAATTCCCGTACTTCGACTGTAGACCAGTTTCCTCGTGTATTGCGGATCCTTAGGTGTAAAGTATGATCTCCTACAGATAATCCCGAAACAATTACCATATCTTCCAACTTCAATAAAGTATTGACCTGGAATGGTAATGCAATTCCATTTCCTTCTCCTGGATCATTATTGTCAAAGAAATATTCTACCCTGTCTACCAAGATCACTCCTTGAGGTGAAGCCTGATTGTCAACATAAAACAGCCTATTCTCATATAATCCCCAGTCTCCTTTGTCATCCAAGTACCTGACATACATCCGATGAAAACCAAGAGAAAAGTTGACCATGTCAATTTCAGCTATTATTTTTCCATTAGGATGAACAGGTAAAGAAATGCCATTACCTACACCTGGATCCTGATTAAAAAAATACTCTGCTCCAATGATTTTCTGCTTACCTACTGCAGGAGCCATTTCATCCATGTAAAAATGGCGCGACTCATAGATTCCCCATTTATTGGCATTGTCCCTATAGCGGATATAGAGTCTGTGAAACCCTTTTTCTAAGTTGGGTTCCTCGATTTGAGCCATAATTTTACCGTCGGGTAATACAGTCAAAGGAGTACCCAGGCCTAAGCCCGGGTCCTGATCAAAAAAGTACTCCGCACCGACTAAATTTCTATTGCCTGCAACAGGAGGGTTTTCATCCATGTAAAAAAGTCGTGATTCAAAGATTCCCCATTTATTGGCATTGTCCCTATAGCGGATATAGAGTCTGTGAAACCC
>DAIPZN010000022.1:41563-45167 GCA_036782195.1 Cyclobacteriaceae bacterium
CCAGGCCTAAGCCCGGGTCCTGATCAAAAAAGTACTCCGCACCGACTAAATTTCTGTTGGCTGCAACAGGAGGGTTTTCATCCATGTAAAAAAGTCGTGATTCATAGATTCCCCATTTATTGACATTATCCCTATAGCGGATATAGAGTCTGTGAAACCCTTTGTCTAAGTTGGGTTCCTCGATTTGAGCCATGATTTTACCATCTGGTAGTACGGTCAAAGGAGTACCCAGGCCTAAGCCCGGGTCCTGATCAAAAAAGTACTCCGCACCGACTAAATTTCTGTTGCCTGCAACAGGAGGGTTTTCATCTATGTAAAGAAGACGGGCTTCATGTAAGCCCCATCGCCCTAATTCATTGCCAAACCTAAGGTATAACCTATTGAAGCCTTTGGCTAAGCCTAAGGGTTCAATTTCTGCATTCAATGATATCTTAGAACCAGGGGCAAGGGAAAGACTGAATCCATTGCCAACACCGGGGTCTGCATTGAAAAAATACTCGGCACGGTCAATGCTTTGCCCGGAAACAGGAACTCCTATCCCCAAGCCCAACATCAGACCCAAGCCCATAACTAAGGTGCTGAAACTTTTCATGGTCTAGCTTAGTTATTGGCCCTGCCTTCTACCTGAATATTTAGCTTACCATTGGGATTGATTACTGCATTGATAATGGTAAAAGATGTCACTACCGGCAATGCTGGTTCACCTCCCGCTGTGAATCCCAGTCCACCAAACAGGCCTATATCCGCGCCATCAGAACCTGTATTTTTTCCAGGAGAACTTTCAGCCAAAGAAAAATCCCATTCATAGGAAAAATTAAAGGCATATAAATTTCCTAGATTAACGGGCACATTTACAAATTGAGGATCCACACCAACGAGATTGGAAGCACCAGAATTATTGCCATATGGTATTGCGTCATTATTTGTTTGGTAAGTAATATTATTGGAAAAAACACTATTGGTTGCTCCGAGGGGGCTACCTCCATAAAAAATATTGTTGTAAATGATACACAGGTTAACACTAGTAAAGGCTTGATGTGTAGTAAATAAGTTGTTATTTATTATTGAATCATGAAAATTTCTTATAAATGTCTCTCCATTGTTTACAAAAAGATTATTCCTGATTATGAATTGTTGTGAGCCATAAAAACTTCCGCTTCCATTATTTAAATATTGCCTGATAATATTATTAGCAACCAGCCATTCTTTTGAAACACGATTTTGAAAATTTGTTCCTGTGAATAAAGTATTAAAATCACATCCAGTTACTCGGATACCTGAAGCTCCGTCACTATCAGCTATCATGTTTAATACCAATCCTGAAAAAGAACTGTTAGAGGCATTTGCATTGAAATTGATGTTATCTAGTCTTGCCTGAAGTGAAAAATCTTTTTGAGGGTTGAAACCTGGACCAATTAGATGTACTTCCTTATCGATGGTGACACTGCCGTAGTTGTTTTCCGAACCAGTAATGTAAATTGAATCACCTGCAGCAGCAGCATCAATGGCCGTCTGAAGGTTGTTGTACATGGCGTTTTCACCGCTCCTATTGCTAACGGTGAGGACATTCTGTGCAAAAAGCGTAAGGCTAAAAAACGCCAAAGAGAAGGAAAGTAAAATTGTTTTCATAAAGTTTAAAATTTAGGTGATCGATAAGCATCAAAAGTAGGGTGCCCCTCCTGAAAAGTAAATCCCCAAAAAGGGGGATTTTAATGATTTGAAATGCAAAAAAACAGGTCTATTTGAGATATTATTGCCTGAAGAAAATAAGACACTGCAAAGTTCAATTTATTTAACTATATCAAGAGCTTATTAAAAAAAAAATTGTCGAATAAAGGAGGATAGAATCGTTACATTATTTTAAAGTACGGTAGATATTTTTTACTAGAAGGATTAAAAGCTTCAGATATGCTAAGAAAAAGATAATAAAAATAATACTGCCGTCTTCTGTCTTCAATCTTCCGACCAGAAAATCAAATATAAGTTGCTTTGTGGTGCAATGGTGGGCGAGCATAAATTAAAATATAAGTTTGCTTTCTTACCAGAAGACATAAATGGTTTAAAAAATATCTAGGAAAAGTTGAAACCAGGAATACTCCCGTCTTCGGTATTACACCAGATTATGGAAGATTTAAGATCATTTATGGAATTTTGAGTTGATAGCTTAGATCCAACCATTGATCAAGGCCTTTCTGACAAGTTCGGAGGAACTTGTGCATTCAAACTTTCTCAACATGTTTTTTCTGTGTGACCTTACTGTATGCTCACTTATAAAAAGTTTATGAGCGATCTGTTTGCTTGACATCCCATTTGAAAGATAATTTAAAACATTTTTTTCTGCTGGGGATGGCCCACTAGGATTTTCTTTTTCTGTTGGAGGATGAGTAATGATTATTTTTTTCACTTCATCATTGTTGCTAGAATCTATGATATAATGTGAAAATTTATGCTCGGCTTTAAAATTTGTGATGTCTGTACAAATCAATAAAAGTAAAACAACTTCCATTTGATCATTAAACAACACAGGAATCCCTTGAACCATTGCGAAAATTTTAGAACCATCTTTCTTATATAAATTCAGAGTTCGAATAGCTTTAATAAATGGTCTATTTTCTTTTTTTTGTTTATACAAATATTGGAAATATTTAATTCCTCCATAAATGGATCTTATGATATCTTGGAGGTTATGGAGTTTGATAAAACAGTGATATCCTTTACCTTCAAAACTATCAGGATCATAGCCAGTAAGTTGTTTTATTGATTTTCCAACTTCAATAACTTTCAGTTCAGTAACATCAACTAAGGCGTAGCTGAAAATTTCAAAAGATGAAAAGGTTTTAAGTACATTTTGTATTTTAAACTCAGCTTTTTTTTGAATTGTACTAATTTTCCCCTTTCCTTTCTGAGAAAAAAATGCAAAATCTGAGAATATTTTTAACAAGCTGCTGAACTCTCTTAGACTCATCTTACTTGAGTATGATTACATAAAATAAAATCGGGTTTTTTTTACTGTGATCTTTTAAAATGTAATGAATTGTAAATATCGAACAGGTATAATATTGAGGAATAAGAGAGAATTTTTCCATAATGACTTCACTCCCAATCCGAATTGTATTTAGGCCTGATATTAAATAAAAATAAAATAAAAAAACCGATCATTTTTGATCGGTTCCGAAGTATCGGGAACAGGACTCGAACCTGTGTCCGCCGCGCTTGTGCGCCGTGGCGTAGCGGATATGAGCCGGTCGAGTTAAAGTGATTTTAATAAAGATTTGATGAAATCTCTTCCTTTGCCGCTTTTGAGTTCTTTTTCCCTTGCCATAGCGAGTGCTTTGGAAGGGAATTTTTCTTTATAGATAATCACCCAAGGCCTATATTTGATTGTCCAGCCTTTTTTTGAGAGTTCATTATGAGCTTTTAATCTTTCTTCAAGATTAGAAGTAAATCCCACATAAGTCTTTTTAAAACTTTGGCTGTAAAGGATGTATACTGTGAACATTATTCAAAAATAAGGACATAAAAAAACCGATCATTTCTGATCGGTTTCGAAGTAGCGGGAACAGGACTCGAACCTGTGACCTTCGGGTTATGAGCCCGACGAGCT
>DAIPZN010000023.1:0-45068 GCA_036782195.1 Cyclobacteriaceae bacterium
TTTATTTATAATCCATCAAAAATTAGAGTCTTATGTAATTATTGCATGGTTATTTGTGATTTTTACTATTTCATGTTCTGACAAGGCATCTGATCCTACTTTATTTCAAAAACTTGATGTTAAAACAACAGGAGTGACATTTAGCAATACCCTCCAGATCACAGATAATCTTCATGTCTTAGATTTTGATTATATCTATAACGGTGGAGGAGTGGGTGTGGGAGACTTTAATGGTGACGGCTTGATGGACTTGTATTTTAGCGGAAATCAAGAAACTTCGAGGTTGTACCTCAATCGTGGTAACTTCAGGTTTGATGATGTGACAGAAAAGTCAGGTACTGCTACTTTGGTATGGTGTGAGGGTGTTACAGTGGTGGATATCAATTCGGATGGACTTATGGATATCTATGTCAGCGTATCCAATAGAAAAGAGGAATCTCAAAACCATAATTTACTTTTTGTCAATCAAGGTATGGATGAGGAAGGTGTGCCTCAATTCAAAGAAATGGCAACATCTTTTGGTCTTGATGATACGGGATACAATACACAAGCTGCTTTTTTTGATTATGATGGGGATGGTGATCTTGACGTTTATATCCTTTCCAATGCAATTGAAACATTCCAGAGAAATACATCTAGACCTAGAGAGCTGACAGGTAGGGGAAAAAGTACGGATAAACTCTATCGCAACAATGGAAACAATACATTTACCGATGTCAGTATTGAGGCCGGTATTCTGGCGGAGGGATATGGCTTGGGATTGTCTATTGCGGATTTTAACCTTGATGGATTTCCGGATATCTATGTCGCCAATGATTTCCTTTCCAATGATTTACTTTATGTCAATAATGGAGACGGTACATTTACCAATTCCATCGCAGATAAAATCGCCCATCAAAGTTTCAATGCAATGGGTGTGGATGTTGCAGACTTCAATAACGACGGCTTTGTAGATGTGGCAGTTGTGGACATGTTGCCCCCTGACAACTATAGGCAAAAAATGATGTTTTCTCCTACAGAAAACTATGACTTGTACCAGACAAACATCGAAAAAGGTTATGAACCACAATATGTCCGCAATACCTTACAACTCAACCGAGGCGATGGGACATTTTCAGAAATTGGTTTTTTGGCAGGAGTGTACCAGACTGATTGGAGCTGGACTCCTTTATTTGCGGACTTTGATAATGATGGAGCCAAAGACTTGTTCATCTCTAACGGCTATGGCAAGGATGTCACTGATTTGGATTATATCAACTTTTCCCAAAACCTTGGCCCATTTACCAGTCCACAAGAACGGAGGGAAAAACTTATCGCCGGTTTAGATGCATTAGAAGAAGTCAGGTTAAACAATTATATGTTTAAAAATTCTGATAACCTTCAATTTGAGGATGTGAGTTGGCAGTGGGGAATGCGCGAAAGTGCGATATCGAATGGGGCAGTATATGTTGATCTGGACAATGATGGGGATCTGGACCTGGTGACCAACAACCTCAACCATCCTGCTTTTATCTACCGAAATCACCTCAGGGAGATGTCTCCGGGAAGCAGTGCCTATCTCAGAATCAACTTAAAAGGTGCACCAACCAATCCTATGGGCGTAGGTGCGAAAGTTAAATTATATGCCAAACAGGAGGGGAAAAGTAACCTACAATATCAGGAAATGTTCCCTACCAGAGGCTATAAGTCTTCCGTCGAACCTATCCTTCATTTTGGATTGGGTGGAGTTCATACCGTTGATAGCCTGGAGGTCATTTGGCCGGATGGCAAGCATCAAGTCCTTCAAAACATAAAAGCTGATCAAGTACTCACGCTTGATCATGCTGACGCAAAACACGCAGACTGGAATACGCCAGATCCGAAACTTCCAATGTATAAGGAAATCAGTGGCCAGCTTGGTCTTGATTTTATCCATCAGAATAAGCCTTACAAGGACTTTAATAGGCAAAGATTGCTTCCTCACAAGCATTCAGAGCTTGGCCCGGGTTTGGCGGTAGGTGATATAAATGGAGATGGACTGGAAGATTTTTTCATTGGTGGTTCGGCAGGAAGCTCAGGACAGCTTTTTTTCCAGAATCCCAAAGGAGGATTTAGCACCAAGCCTCTTGGAGAAGACTTACCATATGATGACATGGGTTGTATTTTACTAGATATAGATGCAGATGGGGATCTGGATTTATATGTAGTAAGTGGAGGAAGCAGGTATGCTGAAGGGGCAGATGAATATCAAGATCGCATTTACCTGAATGATGGCAAGGGTAATTATAAACTTGCTGAAGGCATGTTGCCTGATATGCGCTTCAGCGGATCCATAGTCACTGCAGCTGATATTGATGGTGACGGGGATTTGGATTTATTTGTAGGAGGAAGGATTCGCCCAGGTCAATATCCATTGCCTCCAAGGTCAGAAATTTTGTTAAACGAAAATGGCAAATTTGTATCTGCAACAAGCCAGTTAGCCCCAGCCATTCAACAATTGGGAATGGTCACAGCTGCACTATGGACCGATTTTGATGGGGACGGGAAAATAGATTTGGTAGTGACAGGTGAATGGATGTCGATACATTTTTTTAAACGTAGTGGGGAAGGCGAAACTATCAAATTTGAATTGCAGGAAAACTTACTTTCAGGACCTTCGAAAGGTTGGTGGAACAGCATTTCATCTTTTGATAAGGGAGAGGGTTTAGGCTATCTTTTAGGAAATGCTGGGTTGAATACCAGATGGCGTGTTGCTGAAAATCAACCTCTAAGGTTACTTTCCGGGGACTTTGACAAGAATTCTCAGTTGGATCCTGTACTTTTTCATTCCTTGCAGGGTAAACTCTATCCGGTGGCAGGAAGAGATGTGCTAGTGAGTCAGGTGCCATCCTGGAAAAAACACTTCAACAGCTATGCTGCTTATGGAAATCTGGACTGGGAAGGTTTTCAAGCACTTGATGGGGTAAGTCAAGGGCAGGTACATGAGGCGGATTATTTCGCGAGTGCGCTTCTGGAAAAATCAGGAAGTGGTTTCAAGTTGAATCCCCTGCCTACTATGGCTCAATTATCTCCGGTTTTTGGATCGATAGTTGACCCTGTTTCAAATACAAGCTTGTTGATTGGCAACTTTTTCGGAAATGAAACAGTGACTGGTAGGTATGATGCAGGCAAAGGAACACATCTTATTTGGGAAACCCAGCGTCCAGAGATGCTGGCAGTCGATCTGGAACCGTCAGGGTTTAAAGTGTCAGGGGAAGGTCGTGCCTTAAGCAGCCTGTTGTACCAAGGCGGTCATGAATTGGTTATAGCGACCCAGCACCGGGGACCGATAAAAGCATTTTTGAAAACTTCTACAGGTAATGCTGATCCGATCTTGAAAGTCCAACATATGGATCATAAAGCTGAAATCCATTTTGAGGATGGTACTAAAAGGGTGCAGGAATTTTATTATGGACAAGGATACCTGAGCCAATCCTCCAGATACTTGAAAATTACATCTTTTGTAAAAGAAGTTTGGATTACTGATTATAGTGGGAAAACCCGGCAGGTTTTTCCAAACCAGGATTGATTAGATTAGGATAAAGCAGACATGAGAAATATCGCGATAATTGGATTGGGTGGTGTAGGTGGTTATTTTGGATTTAAGATCAATTATGCCAATAAGCGAAACACCATCACATTTATCGCCAGGGGAAATACTTTCCAAAAAATTCAAGCCGATGGTCTGACTTTACTTTCATCCGAACATTCCGATGCGGTCACTATTCCTGATCATATTTACGATGATATTAAAGCAATACATAAGCCTGACTTGATCTTCATCTGTGTAAAGGAATATGATCTTGAAGCGGTCTGCACACAATTGCAGGAAGTTGTATGCCCAAGTACTATTTTGATCCCGCTAATGAATGGGGCAGATATCTATGAAAGAATCAGGAAATTTTTGACTAACCAAATAATTTTGCCGGCATGTGTTTATGTTGCTTCTCATATAAAAGAAAAGGGTGTGGTGGTGCACAAAGGCAAGTCCGGAAGGATCTTTATTGGTAATGATCCGGAAAAAAAGGATGTCTCGATCAACTGGATTTTAGAATTACTTGTTGAAAGTGGGATTGATTTTGTCCACAGCGAGAATATCCTGAACGATATCTGGACCAAGTTCATTTTCATTGCCAGTTTCGGTCTCGTTACTGCCCGATTTAATTCTTCCATTGGAGAAGTCTGCATCAATCCTGTACAGAGGCAAAAAGCTATTGCAATAATGGAAGAAATTTCTACAGTTGCTAAAAGAAAAAATATTGAATTGGCAGCCGGAATTGTTGAAAAAACCTTGGAAAAGGCTGCTACATTTCCTCCCGATACTCCGACTTCCTTACAATTGGATATCCATTCGGGAAGGGAACAAAATGAGCTCCCGCTTTTTGCAGGTGCCATTGTCCGCATGGGATTGGAAACAGGCGTGCCTACTCCTTGTACTGCAGCAATTGAAGAGGAAATAGCTCGAAAAGTGGAGTCAATCAGGCAGACAAAATCCACTTTTTGATAGCATGACCATTATTGCTTTTTCTTTTTAAACAGCAAATGGGCAAAGTAAATGACCAAACCAAAACCAGTCCAAATTGCCGTATCTGCTATTTCGGTCATGTTGGTCCCTGAAAGCAACCATATAGTAAGCGCTATTCCCGCCAAGGCTATTCCGTTTCCATAAGGTATTTTAAAGGGAGGTGCAGTACTACTCTTTGATCGCAGTTTGATCAAAGAGGCGCAGACCAAAGCATAAAGGATCAGCCTAGAAATCACCGACACAGCAAGTGAGTTCATAAATCCCCAGAAAATAGCGACAAAAGCCACTAGACCTGAAAAGAACAGGATTGAAACCCATGGGGTGGCAAATCTTGGATGAACTTTGCTAAATAGCTTGGGCAACTGGTTTTCCAGACTCAGTGCATAAGGCAACCTGGATCCGCTTAAGATTTGCACGTTCAGTGTCCCCAAAATTGATACTACAGCACCTATCGTGATCAACATGCCTCCCCACCATCCCATAAATCCGCTTGCCGCATCTGCCAGGGGTTTATTTGAATCGGCAAGTTCAGGTAAAGTACCGATTGAGACAAGTTGAATCAACATGTAAAATGAAGCGATTACTCCGGCGGCTGTCAACAAACCAAAGGGTAGATTTTTTTTCGGATTTTCAATTTCACCTGAATTGACCAAGCTAGCCTCAAAACCCCCAAATGCAAAAACTAGAAGTAGGGCGGAGGCGGAGATCGTAGAAAAATCCGGATTGCCAGAAGGCTTCAAAAGTGCTGGGTCGATGAAAAATAAGCCAATACAGATAAATATAGCCAGTGGAAGTAATTTGGCGATGGTTAGGGCATTGCTGATTTTGGCAGTATTTTTTACTCCTATCCAATTGAAATAGGTGATCACAGCTGTCACCAGCAAAATGATCCCTACTCTTATGGCTGTTTGATCAAAAATATCTGAAAAAAAAGACAGGTAAAGCACCATGAGGTTGATCAAGGTGGCATAGCTGAAAAGCCTAGTCAGCATCAGCAACCATCCGATGATAAAGGCTGGGACTTCACCAAAAGCTGTATGGACATACAAATATGGCCCCCCTGTTTGTTCGAATCTTGAACTTACCTCTGCAAAAACAAGGATCAATACCAGCATCACAAAGGCACAGATGAAGAATGCGGCCAGAGAATAAACTCCAGAAAGTGCAAAAACCTTGGCTGGGAGCGCAAATATTCCGGCTCCGATGACTGAATTGATGATTAAAAATACCAGGTCCCACCTCTTGATTCCTCTTTTCAGTATATCCATATCAACCGCTTATCTCACTTTATGGGTTTTAAGGTAAGGAAAGCAAAGTGGACAGCCGAAAATTCACCATAAAATTATTTGGTAGGTAAAGTAATCTGATTTCTATAAAAAATCCACATCTACACTAAAGGGGTACTTCATCAGGTATTGTAGTGCTTCTTCAATCTTCAAATCCTCAAAAAGCACCTTATATAGATTTTCAGTAATTGGAGCCCGCATTCCGGTACCTTCTACAAAAGCCTTCATTAATCTAATTGTATTGATGCCTTCCGCCACCTCATCCATGGTGTTTGTTATTTCTTCCAAGGTTTCTCCTTTTGCCAATCTAAACCCTACGGTATAATTTCTGGACAAAGTAGAATTACAGGTAGTCACCAAGTCACCTATTCCTGCCAGTCCAATAAAAGATTTCAAACTACCACCAAGGGCATTGCCAAGGTACACCAGTTCCACCATTCCCCTAGAGATCAACAAGCCTTTGGCATTTTCTCCCAATCCCATTCCAGCCAATGCTCCAGCGGCTATTGCAATGATGTTTTTTAATACACCACTTAGCTCTACACCCACTATATCAGAATTGCCGTAAACCTGAAATTTGTCGGAGCGCAAGAGTCTTTGACCTTCCAAAATCACTTCATTGAATTTGCTGGCTACAACTGTTGCAGCAGGTTGTCCTATAATCAGTTCTTTGGCAAGATTGGGTCCCGCTAAGCATCCCACTCGTACTACTACTGTCTCTTTGAGGATCACCTCACTCATTGTAAGGATATTATCCCGAGTGATTTTTTCGACATCTTCAAGCGTTTTACCTTTTGGCAAGTTGAGGCAAAGCCCTTTGGTGCCGTGAATCAAGATATGGTAGGGATACAAAAATGGAGAGAAAGAAGTGATTACTTCCTGGAATGCACTTGAAGGGACCATAATGAAAACCACATCACAGGAGGAACAAAGCAATTGGATATCTGTTGTTGCGATAATGTCCTTATTGACGGCGGTCCCATTGACAGTATGCTGGGTATTGATTTCTTCGACCAGTTGCGGCCTTCTGGCATAGGCAATCACTTTGCTTTTTTCCGCAAGAATATTTGCTATGGCAGTTCCAAAGCTACCCATACCCACTACGCCAATCGATTTTTCTTTGCTAGAAGAGCTTTTCAAGATTGTATCCGTTTAATCTGTTGTGATAATAATAGAGCAGGTTCAGGTCCTGTGTCTCAATGTCTCCAGCAGTGTTTTGTACTAATGGTCTCTTGGCATGATACATGCCTACATTTGCTAAGCCATGCCTGATGATGCTGTCAATGTCCTGATCTAAGTGTGGAGCCATCTGCACTTTGCCCTCTTCTTTAATAGATTTGATGCGATTGAGTACTTTGACACATTCTGCTTTAAATTCATCATATGGAATGACAATTTCTTCTTCTGCCAACCTGAGCAAATTGAAAAGGTCCAGTTTTTTATTGGTTCTTTTGATCATCTGGAAAGCTGTAAATGCCACAAGATGGGAGCTGAAGACCCTGTTATTTTTATGAAATTCCTCAACTATTCGCTGGGCTAGTTTATTGGTGTATTCTTCCTCTCTTTGAGTGTCAACATTGATTTTGCCGTTGTAAACAAAATAATCCGCCGTGGAGATACTTCTTCCATGCTGGTCCAAACTATTGCCTTGAGGATCCACATAGTTGCCCAAGACATCCATGGCTTTTCCTATAGATACAGAGATATCAGAGCCTTTGGTGAAAAATTTTACCAAAAATTTCGAGATTTTATAAGAGGTTGAGAATTCATCTGCTTCTTGATAAAATCTTTCCTGACCAGTCAAGCTAAGGTGTTCGCGGATCAAGCTAGGTGCTTCCAGTACAAAATGATAATTGATAGTGACAGGAACGATAAAGATCTTCCCGTCTTTCTTTCCTGTCTGGTAGTTGACACGTTGTGCTTCCACAGCAGTGCTCAATAGGCCCAGTTTCAGTTTTTTCTCAATCATCCCACTTCTTGACCTTGTTCCTCCCGGGAAAAACAAGCTGTGAACCCCAAATTGCAATGCTTCAGAGGAATAGGTTTTTAGGGTTTCAAGGTAAAGTAGGTTCTTTTTCCTTCTATCGACCTTGTACGCGCCCAATGCATTCATGAAATAGGCGAATATCCCGATGTTGAAAAGATTCAAACCTGCACCATAAATAAAAGGGGGAAGGCCTAACAATGAGATCGTCCAACCGATCAAAATACTATCAAGATTGGAAAAATGGGTAGGCACCATTACAATCGTGCCTTTAGAAGCCAGTTCCCTAAGTTCATCCGTCTCTCCAAGGACCTGGATTTTATCTTGTAGGGAATATTGGTTGCTAAATATTGATTTGAAGCCTTTAACCCTTGCGGCATTTAAAAGCCTGGAAAAACCAAAAGTAACTATCCTTCTGGTTGCTTTGTAGTGAGAATGGATGAAGTTACTCGCTATTTCTTCGGCGTACCTTGTGGTAATCTCATTTAGAATCTCGATGTATTTTTGCTTTTTTTCAGACTTCTTAAGACTTGCATCAGCACTAAGCTGTACCAAAGTGGATTTTACCTTTTTCCAAAAGAATTCGTCATCATCAGGATCTACCGCCCAAGGGTTTTGTTTGATGCGTAATTTTTCACGATATAGTGTGGTCTCTAACTCTTCTCTTAATAGGTCTACATTACCTTTGGTGATCTGCAGGATGCTTTTTTGGCTAGCTTCAGAAACTCTTCTGACAAAGTCCTTTCTGCTTTTGCTTAGTTTTACAACAGGCCACTCATCCTTTTTGGGAAGGATTGGAGCGTATTTATGTTTGATATAAGTATCTTGCACAAGGGTCTTTTTTACATAAATGCCAAAGATAAGAAATTTAGACCTGAGGGGAACAATACCATTACCCCCTGTTTTTATATTATTTGGTTTTGACAAAAAACGCGACTATCGCTGAGGTAAGCAATCCCATGATTGGGGTTCCTATAAGGCTGATCCGAACGTAATTAGCGGTAGAAAAATAGGATTCAGCACTTTCAGGGTCCATCAATCCATTTTCTATTGCGTGCTCGATCGCATAGGAAAAATAGTCCGGAGTGATGATTGTGGAGGTTATATACTGACTGAAGGGTGCAAGTATCGTTGCAAAAAAGGTCAACCAGATCCCGGATTTCAAGGCTTTGACATACGGGATTTTTCCATGATAAGTATTGGCTCTTTTTTCCCGTAATGCCAAAACATATACCAAGATGGCCGGTATGGCAAACAAGTTGGTATATGTAGCATGTTTATCGATATGGATATCGTGTAATCCCACTGCCTTTTCAAGCAGCATCCACAGCAATGTAATGACCGTAAATATGAGGGCCCATTTGATTTCAGTTTTTTTGGATTTCATAGATTGGGTGGTTTAATCCATTAAAAGTTAATAAGATTTTCCCAAACGTTAATTCGCTAGTCTTGTTTATCTATGAATATTGCTGGAATGGTTTTGTCCAAGTTGGAATCCATTGTATTATTGCATCACAATAGCGCTATGAAGCCTGACCTTAAACAGATACAAGCACCCATCGCCACAGAGATGGCGGAATTTGAGAAAAAATTCCGTGACTTTATGAAAAGTAAGGTCAAGCTTCTTGACCACATCACCAATTATATTGTCCGGAGAAAAGGCAAGCAAATGCGGCCCATGTTTGTTTTTTTGACTGCTGGAGTGAGTGGTCAGATTACAGATGCTTCTTATCGGGGTGCAGCGCTGATCGAATTGCTGCACACAGCCACTTTGGTACATGATGATGTAGTGGATGATGCGAATTATAGGAGGGGATTTTTTTCTATCAATGCTCTATGGAAAAATAAAATTGCCGTACTAGTAGGTGACTACCTACTTTCAAGGGGGTTATTGCTTTCTGTGGACAATGGGGATTTTGATCTCCTGAGGATCGTTTCAAATGCCGTCAAGGAAATGTCAGAAGGTGAATTGCTCCAAATCGCAAAGGCAAGAAAACTGGATATCACCGAAGATGTTTATTATACCATCATCAGGCAGAAAACAGCCAGCCTTATTGCTTCCTGCTGTGCAGTAGGAGCATCTACCGCAGGCTCAGACCCTGCTACGATTGAGCGTATGCGTACTTTTGGAGAAAAAATCGGAATGGCCTTTCAAATTAAAGATGACCTTTTCGATTATGGAGAAGATGAAATAGGCAAACCCCTTGGTATTGACATTAAGGAGAAAAAAATGACCTTGCCGCTGATTTATGCCCTCAATAATGCTTCCTGGTTGGAAAAAAAGAAAATTATCTATCTGGTCAGAAACAAGAACGAAGATAAAAAGGCTGTTCAGGAGGTGATCAACTTTGTCAAACAGTCAGGTGGATTGGATTATGCCAATAAAATAATGAACCGGTATTTTGATGATGCTATTGCCATTCTAGGCGAATTTCCCCCATCTGCTTATAAAGATTCTCTGGAAGGACTCGTGCGCTATACTATAGAACGAAAAAAATAACATTAAATACTTTATAGACAATCCCCCTCAGTGAAATGTAAGGGGGACTGTCTTTTAGAGAGCTTATACTTCTTCCGATAATAACTGCTGGACCAATGCTTCATGCTCTTCTACCCACTTGTGGTAATGTCCGCCAGTTCCTGGGCCTGTAAAGCCAGTATGGATATTTCTTACCTTTCCTCTTTTGTCAATATAAATCAATGTGGGGAAAGCCAATACCTGGTTTAATGCCGGAAGTGTCTCTGCAGCTTTCTGCTTGTTACTGACTCCAGCTATCAAAAAGGTGTAATTCGCTCCAAGACGCTCAGCATTTTTCCTGACCCTGCTGCTGGCATACTCAAAATCAGGTTTGCTTTCATAGGCCAAGCCAATAATCTCAATCCCTTTGTCCTTATTTTGCTCATACCACGGAGCCAAAAATTTGGTTTCATCCATACAGTTTGGGCACCAAGTGCCAAAAAGTTGTACCAGAACAACCTTGCCCTTGTATTTTGGATCAGCTAAGGATACCGTATTCCCATGGATATCTGGAAAGGAAAACTCTAGTTTTTCATATCCTTCTTTAAGGTAAGTAAGGGTGTAAGCATCAGGTAAAGCAAAATCAGGATCAAGTTCAGCTTTGAATGTCTCTCTGTATTTTGGGCCGCTTCTAAAGGTGCCTACTAGCTGACCGTCCTCTTGCAATTCACCAAAAAACAAGAATGCATGGCTTCCGTCAAATGCACTGAGGTAAAACTTCCTTCCACTGACATTGCCTTCAAGATACCTATAGTCCCCAAGTTTGGTCAAAAACGTCCCTGTAAGTTTATTCCCTGATTGTTGAAAGATACCTACTGCCTCATATCCGCCTTTTTCATCATCAAAGGAAGTCCTCCAGTTGCCGTTAAGGTCAATTTCAGGAGCCTCTTTTACTACAAACCTAGAATCTGCATTCTGGACTGTTGAAAAAGGAATAGAATAACCTTCTACATAATTTTTCACAAAAGAGCCTTGAATTGTACCATCCTCCATGATTTTGCCTTTAAGCTGTGCGTCAAAGGTGCTCATGTCAATCCAGATTGAATCTAAAGCTACTTTCACTTCTTCATACACTAATACTTCTTCTGCATTATATACCTCAGCTTTATAGCCTGCGTCTGTAGCTTTCAGGCTCAGAAAGAAGGGTATAACATCAGGAGAAATGTCCAGTTGGACCAGATAAGACCCGGAAAGGTCTCTTGCATTCTCTGTAGACTTACAGCCCAAGAATGCTAACAATAGAATAGCTGCAACAAATATTTTCATATTATAATCAAATCAGAGGCGAAACTAGCACATTAAGCCATAAAGTCTACAAATTTGGTAGAGAAATGTTTTTGATACACTCTCAAACTTTTTTTTCGCCTTTATCCCAGGTGTTTTTTCACCGTCCTTATAATTTTATGGGATTTTCTCCCACTTTTTACCCCTTCTGGTTCAGGGTAATATCGTCGAAAGAATAATTATTTCTTTAAAACCCCTTTTTTTGAAGAAATAGAGCCTTTTTTTCACTGGAGATAGGTGGAGAGATCTTGTCTCAAGCTGCTGAAGATCAACCTCTAGAAGTATTATTTTTTGTCAATTTGATTGGGATAATTCAATCTTTTAGATAGTTTTATAAAAAAGTGGAGAAAAGTGGGGGAAAGTGGTGGAATGTGTTATTGCTTTTCTTACTTTTGTATTTGTAGAAAACTCAAGATAAGCCCATGGGAATGTTCAACAGCCGGTATGATTGCAAGGTCGACGCCAAAGGTCGTCTGGCATTGCCTGCCAAAATAAAGGCGGCAATACCAGATTCCAATGGTAGCGAACTGATCATGCGTCAAGGAGACGATGGATGTCTTGCGCTGTACACCCAAATAGAATTCAAAAAACTTTTTAACCAGATCAATTCTCTTTCAGACCGGGATCCGGTACAAAGAAGGATCAAGAGGAGTTTTTTCGAAGGGATGACTGAGGTAGAATTGGACAATGCAGGACGTTTTTTGATTCCCAAGTCTTTCATGGTATGGGCAGGAATTGACAAAGATGCGATCGTGTTGGGCGTTGGAGCATTTGTAGAGATTTGGAGTCCTGAGCGGTACCAGCAGAACATCGTGGCTGATCAAACCGAGCTCTCACAATTGTTGGATAAATACCTTTCGTAAGCCATGACAGCCCAGGATTATCATATTCCCGTGATGCTAGGACCTTGCATTGAAGGATTGTCTATTGACCCCAATGGTATTTATGTAGACTTGACCTTTGGTGGTGGTGGGCACAGTAAAGAGATACTCAAGCATCTTGACAAGGGCCACTTATATGGTTTTGACCAAGACAGTGATGCTGAGGCCAATGTGCCAGATAGTGATAAGTTTACCTTTATTCAAGCCAATTTCAGGGATTTCAAAAAATACCTCAAGCTTTATAAAGTCACTCAGGTTGATGGCATTTTAGCTGATCTTGGAATTTCTTCACATCAGATAGATGTCCCTTCGCGTGGATTTTCTACCAGATTTGAAGGAGATCTTGATATGAGAATGAGCAGTAGCCTTCCGCTAACTGCCAAAGATATTCTGAACACTTATGAAGAAGGGATGCTTCATAAGATTTTCGGCATTTATGGCGAAATCAAAAATGCCAAAACGCTAGCCCAGGCAGTTGTTTCTCACCGTTTTCTCACCCCATTTACAACTACGGCAAGTTTCAAGGCCCTGCTTCAGAAGCATGCTCCTAGAGGTAAAGAATTCAAATACTTCGCCCAGGTCTTCCAGGCCTTGCGAATAGAGGTCAATGATGAACTCGGTGCCTTGGAAGACATGCTGCTTCAGACATTGGACGTGCTAAAACCTGGGGGTAGGTTGGTCATCATGAGTTACCACTCATTGGAGGACAGGCTAGTCAAGAATTTCATTGCGAAAGGAAAATTTCAAGGGGAAGTGGAAAAGGACTTCTATGGCAACCTGATCAGGCCACTCGAGCCAGTGACCAGAAAAGCCATAGCGGCAGATGCAGATGAGATAGAGGCAAACTCCCGGGCAAGGAGTGCCAAATTGAGAATAGCTAAAAAGATCGGAAGATGAGCCAAAACACTTTTAAGAAGAAAATCAAACAAGGATCTTCTCCTCAGGGTAAGGGCAAAAACATCTTTACACTGATAGAAGAAAAGCTGAATGTAACGGGCATACTCGGAGAGGGCATCCCTGTCAGGCTTGTTCCACCGATTCTTTATGCTGCTTTTTTGGCATTGATCTACATCTGGAGCAACCACCGGGCAGAAAACATGATCAGAAAAATCGAAGTGGTACAGCAGGAAGTGGAAGATCTAAGGGCTGATGTCACCACGCTGGAAGCTGAATACATGCTCAGCAGCAAGCAGTCTGAAGTTGCCCGTAAAATTGCCCCAATGGGAATAGTCGAAATTGAAGAACCACCAATAATTCTAAAAGTTAAAAAGTGAATATCAAACAATCCATAGTGCTCAGAGTCAGGATAGCCTTTATATTGGTTGCCCTGTTTGCTGCTGCCATTTTTTATAGGATTGTACACCTTCAATTTGCCGAGGGTGAAAAATGGGCAGCTAAGTCAGAAACGCTCAACTTCCAGTTTCGCCAGGTTAGCGCCACCCGCGGCAATGTCTATGCCGCTGATGGTAGCTTGCTTGCTACCAGTTTGCCTTTTTACAGGGTAGTACTTGACCCAATGGTGGTCAAAGAAGATGTTTTTAGGGAAGGAATTGACTCCTTGTCTTTCCTCCTCAGTAGTCATTACAACGACAAATCCGCTGCTTCTTACAAGCGAATGATCACTGATGCCAGGGTCAACAAAAAAAGGTACCTGATTCTCAACAGAACCCAGATCGGCTATCAGGAAATGCAAAAAATGAGTAAGTGGCCGATCTTCCGCAAAGGAAGAAACGGAGGTGGTGTAATATTCGAAAAAGTTGAAAAAAGATATAGACCCTTCAACAATCTTGCTAGCAGAACAGTGGGTTTTGTCAATGAAGACCAATATGGCGCAGGTATAGAATATAGTTTCAACAGCTACCTGCAGGGGAAAAACGGAAAAGCACTCTTTCAAAGAATAGCAGGAGGATCTTGGAAACCTGTCTTTGACGCTGAAGATGTCAAGCCAGATGATGGGTTTGATGTCTTTACAACTTTAGATGTCAACATTCAGGACGTAGCCGAATCGGCACTGCTTAAGCAACTGATCAATAAGGACGCAGCTTTCGGTTGCGTCATTGTCATGGAGGTGGCTACCGGAAAAATCCGTGCGTTGATCAACCTCCAAAAGAACAAAAGTACTGGAGGTTATGGCGAAAATTACAATTATGCCATAGGTGATCAAGGCCTCACCGAACCAGGATCAACTTTTAAGTTGCTTTCCATGCTGGCTTTGCTTGAAGAAGGAAAAGTAAACCTCCAAGACAGCATTGAGACCGGTAACGGTACTTACAGGTTTTTTGATAGGAACATGAACGACACCAAAATCGGTGGTCATGGTAAGATCACGGTACAAGAGGCCTTCGAGAAATCTTCTAACGTAGGTATTTCCAAGCTTGTGGACACTCATTTCGGGCACAGTCCTTCTAAGTTCATGGCCTATGTAGAAAAGGCGGGATTGGACAAGCCATTGGATTTCCAGTTGAAGGGAGAGGGTGTGCCCTATTTTAAGAAACCAGGTGAAAAAAATTGGTACGGTACTACCCTGCCTTGGATGTCAATTGGTTATGAGGCAAAATTGACGCCTCTCCATACACTTACATTCTACAACGCTGTTGCCAACAATGGGAAGATGGTGAAGCCGATGATCGTAGAGGCTGTCGCAAAAGGAAGCAATATCGAAAAACGATATGAGACTGAAGTGATCAAGAAAAGCATTGCATCAGATAAGACCATTAGACAATTGAGGCAAATATTGGAAGGTGTAGTCCAAAATGGCACTGCGCGGAATATTCTGGCCAAAGAGTATAAAATTGCCGGAAAAACAGGTACTGCCCAAAAGCTTATAGATGGAAGATATACCCAAAGGTATTACACTTCTTTCGCGGGCTATTTCCCAGCTGACAATCCGAAATACAGCGCCATAGTTGTCATTGATAGTCCTCATGGTTTCCAGGCTTATGGTGGAGATGTATCTGCGCCAGTTTTCAAAGAAATAGCAGATAAAATCTATGCGCAGGATCTGGACTTGAACAGGAAACTGCCTACGAGACCTTATAGAGCGAGCAATTCAGGTAAAGGACTTCCATTTATCCAGGCAGGAAAAGCGGAAGAACTGCAGATGATCTGCAACAAGTTTGGTATATCAAACCACTTCACCAGTCAAACGGGAGCAAGTTGGGTAAAGTCAGTAGCTCTGGAAAAGTCCGTACAGTGGAGGCCCACCCAGACAGAAGCACCGACAGTCCCTGATGTAAGTGGTATGTCTTTAAGGGACGCCTTATATGTATTGGAAAATAAAGGGTTGAGGGTGGTGTTTCAAGGAAAGGGCAGGGTAAAAAACCAGTCTCTGAATCCAGGATCTCCCATACAGTCCAGTAATGTAATCAGTTTAGTGTTAGGTTAATGAAAGCATTAAAAGACATATTATACAAAGTTTCACTTACCTCTACCATTGGAGACATGGAAGTGGCAGTGAAAAATATTGTCTTCGATAGTCGGAAAATAGAAGCAGAGGATGTATTTGTCGCTGTAAGAGGCACGCAAGTAGACGGACATGATTTCATTGAGCTTGCACTAGACAATGGGGCAAAAACAATCGTCTGTGAAGACCTTCCCGCTGAAATCAGATCAGGTGTTTCATATGTTCAAGTAGTCAATACCTCTAGAGCATTGGGTATAATGGCTGCCAACTTTTTTGACAATCCTTCTGAAAAACTCAAACTCATTGCTGTCACTGGTACAAATGGCAAAACCACTACAGTTACCCTGCTTTACCAACTCTTCATGGAAATGGGGTATAATGTTGGACTCTTATCCACTGTAGAAAACAAGATAAACACGCTTGTAATTCCTGCTACCCATACTACTCCTGATGCAGTGACTACTCAATCCATGATTCGCAGAATGGTGGATGAAGGGTGTACACATTGTTTTATGGAAGCTAGCTCTCATGCTATCGTTCAGGAAAGAATGGCTGGACTTCACTTGGCAGGTGCTGTTTTCACCAATATCAGCCATGACCATTTGGATTACCATGGCACTTTTGATGAATACATCAAAGCCAAAAAGAAGCTTTTCGATGATTTACCAAAGGATGCCTTCGCCTTAGTGAATGCTGATGACAAACGTGGCTTGGTAATGCTCCAAAATTGCAAAGCTACCCATCAGACTTATGGGTTAAAATATCCGGCAGATTTCAAAGCAAAAATTCTGAGCAATACCATTGAAGGCCTCGAGCTTGATGTCAACAACCGACAGATCTGGTTTAGGATGATCGGGCAATTCAATGCCTTCAACATTCTAGCTGTATTTGGCACAGCCATTTTGTTAGGTGAGGACGAGGAAGAAGTGCTGATGCAGCTTTCTAAATTAAATGGAGCCCAAGGAAGATTCGATAAAATCACCTTATATGGCATTACTGCCATTGTGGATTATGCCCACACTCCCGATGCTCTTGAAAATGTCCTCAAAACTATCCAAGGAGTAAGGGAAGGTGGAGAAAAAGTCATTACTGTGGTAGGATGTGGCGGCAATAGGGATAAAGCCAAACGGCCTGTAATGGCAAAAATCGCTACCCAATTTAGTGACAAAGTGATTCTTACTTCTGACAATCCCCGATTTGAAGAGCCAATGGCCATTCTAAAGGAAATGGAAGCAGGCGTCAATCCCGTAGACTTCAAAAAAACATTGGTTATAGAAGATAGGAGAGAGGCAATTAAAACAGCAGGGATACTCGCCGAAAAAGGAGACATCATCCTGATTGCTGGCAAGGGTCATGAAACTTATCAGGAAGTAAGAGGAGTGAAATTTCCCTTTGATGATAGGGAAGTGGTGAAGGAAATACTGAACCTTTTGAAAAAGAGCTAATATGTTATATCCGCTATTTGATTATTTGGACAAGGTCATGGACATCCCTGGTACAGGAGTGTTCCGTTATATCTCTTTTAGGGCTGGTATGGCTGCACTTTTTTCCTTGATCATCACCATCACCTTTGGCAAACAAATGATCAACTGGATCCGAAATAAACAAATCGGTGAAACAGTACGTGACTTGGGGCTTCAGGGGCAAAGTGAGAAAAAAGGTACTCCTACTATGGGCGGATTGATGATTATTGCTGCAATCGTCATCCCGACTTTGCTTTTCGCCAATATCAACAATGTATACATCATTCTTTTATTGATCACAACCCTTTGGCTGGGAGGAATAGGATTTGTCGATGATTACATCAAAGTTTTCAGAAAAAACAAAGAAGGCCTTGCGGGCAGGTTTAAAATTGTGGGTCAAATTACAATCGGAGTTGTTGTAGGTGCCACCCTCTTTTTCCACGAAGGGGTTGTGGTGAGGCAATTTACCAATCCGGTTTCTATTGAAGAAGGGGTAGTTGAAACACCTGCTTTCAAAGATATCAAAGTAGCCAAGACCACAATTCCTTTTACCAAAAACAATGAGCTGAACTATGAGAATTTCTTAGGCTTTTTGGGAGAGGACTTTACCCCGGTGCTCTATATCCTTCTTGTGATTTTTATCATCACAGCAGTGTCCAATGCTGCCAATATTACAGATGGCATTGATGGATTAGCAGCAGGTTCATCAGCTATCATAGGATTGACCATTGCTATTTTTGCTTACATCAGTGGCAATGCCATCTTCTCCCAATACCTCAATGTCATGTTTATCCCCAACTCCGGGGAGCTGGTAATTTTCTGTGCGGCCTTTGTTGGTGCATGTGTCGGCTTTCTATGGTACAATGCTTTTCCAGCACAAGTTTTTATGGGTGATACAGGTAGCCTGATGCTGGGTGGGGTCATCGCAGTGCTATCGCTTGCACTTCGCAAAGAGCTTTTGATACCCGTACTGTGTGGGGTATTCTTTATAGAGATTTTGTCTGTGGTGTTGCAGGTAAGTTATTTCAAATACACCAGAAAAAAATACGGTGAAGGCAAAAGGTTGATCCTGATGTCACCTCTTCACCATCATTATCAAAAGAAACATATCCATGAAGCCAAAATTGTAACAAGATTTTGGATTGTTGGGATTCTATTGGCCATTGTAACCTTAGCTACTTTAAAACTTAGGTAAACATGAAGAAAAAGATAACCATACTGGGTGCAGGTGAAAGTGGGATTGGGGCAGCATTGTTGGCTCAACGGGAAGGCTATGCGGTATGGGTATCAGATATGGGTGCAATCTCAAATGACAGAAAAGCACTTTTGGAAGAAGCAGGTATTGCTTATGAAGAAGGTAGACATTCGGCAGCAGAAATTCTGGCGGCAGATGAAATCGTCAAAAGTCCCGGTATTCCAGAAAAAGCTGCAATTGTCCAGCTCGCATTGGAAAAGGGTCTGCCTGTCATAGATGAATTGGAGTTTGCTTCCAGATATTCCAAAGGAAAAGTCATTGCCATTACTGGTACTAACGGCAAGACTACCACCACGCTACTGACTTATCACCTTCTTAAGGAAGCGGGTTTTGATGTAGGACTTGCAGGAAATGTAGGCCAAAGTTGGGCAGCTCAGTTGCTCGACCAAGATCGTGCTTGGTGGGTGTTGGAGACCAGTTCTTTCCAGATTGATGGAATGAAATCCTTCAGACCTGATATTGCCATCTTGACCAATATCACTCCGGACCATCTCGATCGCTATGGCTATCAGATGTCAAACTATATCGCTTCGAAGTTTTCCTTGTTCAAAAACATGAGAGCTACTGAGGCTGTGATTTTATATCCCAATGATCCTTATACCAAAGAAGGCCTTACTTCCCATCATTTGGCATCAGCACAATTTCATGTCGGTCAGGATGCCCTGACCGGTCAAGGTGCTGCTTGGGACACTACAGGCTTGTTGCTGCAGGTTGAGAACAAGGCTATTCATGTCCCTTTTGAAGAAATAGCGCTTAAGGGAAAACACAACATGCTCAATGTCATGTGTGCAAGCTTGGCGGCTTTGCTTGCAGGAATTGGGGAAAGCGATTTGAGAGTTGGTCTTGGTAATTTCAAAAACGCACCACATCGCATGGAGAAAGTGGCAAGCATACATGGAGTCACTTTTGTCAATGACAGCAAGGGCACAAATGTAGATGCTACGGCCTACGCGCTAGATAGTTACAGTGAGCCGCTTATCTGGATCGCCGGTGGAGTGGACAAGGGTAATGATTACCAGGTATTGCATGATCTGGTAAAGGAGAAAGTGAAGATGTTGATTTGTCTTGGCGTGGATAATACCAAGTTAACTGCGGCATTCACAGGCGTGATACCTGCAATCAAAGAGACAACCCAAATCAGTGAGGCTGTAGCTTGGGGCTTAGAGGCAGGGGAGTCTGGAGATGTAGTGCTGCTTTCACCAGCTTGTGCAAGTTTTGATTTGTTTAAAAATTATGAAGACAGAGGAGAGCAATTTAAAAAAGCTGTCCTCGAACTGAACAGGATATGACAGCGCTAAAAGAATGGATAGATAATAACCTGAAGGGCGACCCCATCATCTGGGGGATAGTCATTATTTTGTCCATTATGAGCATCCTGGTTGTGTATTCAGCTACTGGTTCTTTGGCTTATAAATATAGTGGCGGAGATACTGAAAAGTACCTCTTTGAACACTCTTTGATGGTTCTATTGGGTTTGGTGGTCATGTGGGTCGCACACAAAATACCTTACAGGTGGTATGGTGTCATCGGTAGGTTCCTCCTTTTGGTGTCAGTTCCGTTGCTGCTGTTCACTTTCTTGTTTGGCTCAACTGTAAATGACGCGAACAGATGGATCACTATTCCGCTGATCAATAAAGCCTTCCAGCCGTCTGATATTGCCAAGCTTGCACTCATTGCGACCTTGGCCAGTCTGCTTTCCAGAAGACAAAAGAACATTGCGGATTTCAAAAAATCCTTCTTGCCCATGATCGTTGTCATTGGCTTTATCTGTATGCTTATCGGATTGGCAAACATGTCTACTGCGGTGCTTCTGCTGGCTACATGTCTGCTGCTCATGTTTATCGGAAGAGTACCGTTGAATTACATCTTTATGGTGGTCCTGATAGGAGGGGTGTTTTTATCTGCGTCTGTCATGTTAGGTCAGCGCGGGGGCACTTTCTTTTCAAGGATAGAAAAATTCGCATCAGGGGATGAAATACCATTCCAGGCAGAACAATCCTTTATCGCCATCTCTACGGGAGGCATTACAGGCAAAGGTCCAGGCAAATCTGAGCAGCGGAATACTTTGCCACACCCTTATTCAGATTTTATCTATGCCATTATCATAGAAGAATATGGCTTAGTAGGGGGAGCTACAGTGCTGTTTCTGTACTTGGCATTGCTCTTTAGGGGGATGCGGATTGTGGCCTCTTCTACCAAATCGTTTGGTGGATTGTTGTCAGCAGGATTGAGCTTTGCCTTGGTTTTACAGGCCATGGTAAATATGGCTGTGGCAGTTGGATTAGGCCCAATCACAGGGCTACCACTTCCGCTATTAAGTATGGGTGGTACTTCTTTGGCTTTTACGGGTTTTTCACTCGGAATCATCCTCAGTGTAAGCAGAGGTGACCATATGGATCCGGTAGAAGCAGAAGAGGGGAATAGAGTTAGAAAAATGGCAGCAAGTGCTTAAGTATATGAAAGCATCTGAGACTACATATAGGATCATGATCAGCGGTGGTGGAACCGGGGGACATATTTATCCCGCGATTGCCATTGCCAATGCCTGGTGTGCAAAACATCCGGATTCAGAAATCCTATTTGTAGGCGCAGAGGGTAAAATGGAAATGCAAAAAGTGCCTGAGGCGGGTTACCGGATTGTAGGACTTAAAGTAGCTGGTCTGCAGCGAAGTTTGAGTCTATCCAACCTGAGTTTCCCATTCAAGCTTTATGGCAGCATCAAGAAAAGCAAACAGCTGATAGCTGAATTTCGCCCTCATGCTGTAGTGGGAGTGGGAGGGTATGCCAGTGGCCCTTTGCTGTATGTAGCACAAAGTAAAGGTATTCCAACTCTCCTTCAAGAGCAAAACTCCTATGCGGGACTTACCAACAAGTGGTTGTCCAAAAGAGCTAAACGCATCTGTGTAGCCTATCCTGATATGGAGCAGTTTTTCCCTGCTGAAAAGCTGGTAATCACAGGGAATCCTGTTCGCAAAGACATAATTGAATTGAGTGGGAAAAGAGAAGCAGCTTTGGCTCATTTCGCCTTGGAACCTGACAGAAAGGTACTTCTGGTCTTGGGGGGCAGCTTGGGAGCGAGAACCCTCAATAAGGCAGTACTTGCTGATATGCAACAAATTGAAGGAGCAGGCTACCAGGTATTGTGGCAGTCTGGCAAGTATTATTTTGAAGAAATGATCGCCGAAGTAAAGTCCTCGGGACTTAAACATATACATGTGAAGGAATTTATCCGTGAGATGGATCTCGCCTATGCAGCCGCAGATGTGGTTGTCTCTAGGGCTGGTGCATTGTCGGTTTCTGAACTCAGCTTGGTTGGCAAGCCGGTGGTTTTCATTCCTTCACCAAATGTTGCCGAAGACCATCAGACAAAAAATGCTTTGGCTTATGTCAACCAAGGGGCTGCGGTAATCCTCCAAGATGCTGAAGCCATTGGTCAGCTGTGGAAGACAGTAGAAAATATTCTGAAAACACCGGAAAGAGCCGCAAAGCTCTCTCAAAATATCAGGCAGCTCGCTAAACCAGATGCTGCAGAGGAAATTGTAAAAGCACTTGAAGAAATCATCGCATGAAGGTTGAGGATCTACATAGCGTCCACTTTCTAGGTATAGGAGGAATTGGCATGAGTGCCATTGCCAGATGGTTCTTACATCTTGGCAAAAGGGTCTCCGGCTATGACCGTACACCCTCAGCCTTGACTGCTGCCTTGGAACAAGAGGGCATGGAAATCAGCTATTCGGATGTAGAAGGCAGTATCCCTGCACATCTACTGGATGGCACAGCTGGAACACTTATTATATGGACCCCTGCAATGCCAGCTGATTCATACCAGTTAGGTTTTTTCAGGTCCAAAGGATATGATTTGAGGAAGCGTGCGGCAGTATTGGGCTGGATTACATCAGCAATGCCTACCATAGCTGTAGCTGGCACCCATGGTAAGACTACAACATCTTCAATGGTGGCCCATCTGCTAAAATCTGGGGGTAAAAATATCGCTGCCTTTTTGGGAGGATTGACTCAGAATTATGAAAGTAACCTGATCCTTCAGGACAACACAGCGGATCAGGCCACAGTAGTGGTTGAGGCAGATGAGTTTGACCGCTCCTTTCTGCACCTACACCCTAACCGTGCAGTGGTCACAAGTGTGGATCCCGATCATTTGGACATTTACGGAGATGGAGATGCCATGCTTCAGAGTTACAGGGATTTCATCGGGTTGATTGCAGCTGATGGCAAATTGTTCATACAGCATAGGGCTTATGTCAAACTTGCCCCTGTAAGCGTAGAGACGGTGCAGTACGGACTGGACGGTGGAGAAGTCAGGGCCATCAACATCAAGCCCGAGCCTGCCAAATTCAGATTTGATTACCAGAGCCCAAGCTGTACCATCACTGATCTTGAGCTACATATGCCAGGATTCCATAATGTAGAAAATGCCTTAGCTGCAATTGCTATTTGTGTGGATATGGGCTTGGATGCAGACAAGATCAAGGATGGTATTGGCAGCTATAGAGGAGTGAAGAGGAGATTTGAAATACATGTGCAGCAAAAGGATAGGGTATATATTGATGATTATGCACATCATCCGGAAGAGATCAGGGCTTTTCTTGCCTCAGTCAAATCCATGTACCCAGACAAGAAGCTGACAGCTGTTTTTCAGCCTCACTTGTTTACCCGGACAAGGGATTTTGCAGAAGGATTTTCCCAAAGCTTGTCTCTTGCCGATCAGGTATTGCTGCTGGATATCTATCCGGCAAGGGAACTTCCTATAGAGGGAGTACATGCGGCTATGCTTTTGGATGGAATAACATCAAAAGAAAAGCAGCTACTCAGTAAGGAGGAATTGCTCCAGTTCTTGGAAACCAATCCTACCGAAGTACTGGTGACGATTGGGGCAGGAGATATAGACAGATTAGTTGAACCCATCAAAAAACTGGCTTTGACTTATGCGCATTAAGAAGTCTTTCATATTTACTGTCCTTGTAATGATCCTGATCGGATTTATTGCCTTTGTCGAAAAGAAAGAAGGGGAAAGACGCTTGGCAGACATTGATGTCTATGTGAAGAGTATAGCGGATGTCTACTTTGTAGAAGAGAAAGAAATTCTCAAAGCTGTAAAAACAGAGTTCCCGCTATTGGAAGCTGGAATAGCATTGAATGAGGTTGATTTGCAGCAGATAGAAAAAAAGGTTGAAAAGCATCCTTTTATCAAGAACGCGGAAGTATATAGCGACCTAAAGGGGAACATACGGATTGAAGTGGAGCAGCATCAACCAATAGCCCGAATCGTGAGACCAATGGCAGCTGACGGATATATCTCCTCAGAGGGATTGATCTTACCCACTTCGCCTAATTATACCTCGCGTGTTTTGATCCTTGAAGGAGCATATGCAGAGAGGCTTTTGGCACTTGAAAATTTAAAAGAGACAGAGTCTCAATTGCTAAAACTGATAGAATTTATCCAAAACGATGAGTTCTGGAGGGCGCAGATTACGGAACTGGAAATCCAAAGGAGAGGGGACATCAAACTGCATCAGCAGGTTGGTAGGCAAGTCATCGAATTTGGAGATGCCAGTGATATTGAAGAGAAGTTTAAGAAGATTAACCTGTTTTATGAGAAAATCCTCCCTGCTCAAGGGTGGAATACCTATCACAGGGTGAATGTAAAATATAAGGACCAAATTGTTTGTGAGTAAATAATTTCGCTATGGAAAATGAAAAACTGATTGTAGGACTTGATATCGGCACCACCAAAATCTGTGCGATCATCGGACGCAAAAATGAATTCGGTAAACTTGAAGTACTAGGAATGGGCAAGGCCGTATCTGATGGTGTCATCAGAGGTATTGTTACCAATATAGATAAGACTGTCAATGCCATTCAAAAAGCAGTTCAAGATGCTTCTGACATGACTGATGTAGATGTTGTTGAAGTGATTGTTGGCATTGCTGGTCAGCATATCCGCAGCACTGTACACCATGGTGCCATCATCAGACATCCCAATCAGGACGAAATCACCATAGAAGATGTGAGAAGGCTGGCAAATGACATGGAAAATATAGTTGTGCCTCCAGGCAATACGATCATACACGTCATGCCTCAGGACTATACTGTAGACTATGAAGACGGGATCAAAGATCCGGTGGGGATGTCTGGCTCCAAATTAGAGGCGGATTTCCACATTATCACAGCACAAACAACCGCCATCAATAACATCAACAGGTGTGTCAAGAGGGCAAATCTAGTTTCAAGAGACCTCATTTTAGAACCTCTTGCCAGCTCGCTTTCGGTCCTGAGTGAGCAGGATAAAGAAGCCGGTGTATGTCTTGTTGATATCGGTGGTGGTACCACTGACATAGCTATCTTCTATGACAACATCATCCGGCATACAGCTGTGATTCCTTTAGGCGGCAACATCATTACCACAGACATCAAAGAAGGCTGTATGGTCCTGCAGCACCAAGCTGAACTGTTGAAAACAAAGTTTGGAAAAGCCATAGCCGAAGAAGCCAATCCAAATGAAATTGTATCTATTCCTGGTCTTAGAAATAGACAGCCAAAAGAGATCTCGATCAAAAACTTGGCTGCTATCATTCAGGCAAGAATGGAAGAGATCATCGAATATGTGCAAAATGAGCTGGTAGCAAGCGGCCATTATAAAAAGCTGGCAGGTGGTATCGTACTCACAGGAGGAGGTTCTATGCTTCATGGTGTAGCCCAACTGTTTGAATACATGACAGGCCTGGATACCAGAATAGGTTATCCCAACGAGCACCTGGGCAAATGTAAGATTGAAGAAGTCAAAAGTCCCATGTATGCTACCTCGGTAGGACTGGTGTTGGCTGGCTTCAAATCTTTAGATGAAAGAGAAGATAGTTACAGAAAAAGAAACGAGGAAATAAAGCCTCTTAAAACTCAAATTAAAACCCCTAAACCTGAATTTGGCTCTGCCATTTTCAGCAATATCGGAAAGAAACTCAGAGATATCATTGTAAGTGATATCAATGATGACGGCAATTACTAGGGCTTATCAACTGGGGAGGTTAATGGCCATGTCATTGGCTTCCCTTTATTCCTATCCTTAGAAAAAAAATTGTTCACCAACAAGAGAAATAATGTCAGATAACATGAGAGATTACAAATTTGACCTCCCAAAAAATCACAAGTCGATCATCAAAGTGATCGGTGTAGGAGGCGGTGGTTCCAATGCAGTGAACCACATGTACAACCAAGGAATTAAAGATGTGGAATTTGTTGTAGTCAATACAGATTCACAAGCTTTGAAGAGTAGCCCGGTGCCTTTGAGGCTTCAGTTGGGCGCCAACCTTACTGAAGGTCTTGGCGCAGGAGCAAATCCTGAAAAAGGCAGAAATGCGGCTTTGGAAAGCAAGGAAGAAATCAGGGACCTTCTTTCAGACAATACCAAAATGGTGTTCATTACCGCTGGTATGGGCGGAGGTACCGGAACAGGTGCAGCACCTGTCATTGCCAAAATTGCAAAAGATCTTGATATCCTTACGGTAGGCATCGTCACTGCTCCTTTTGTTTTTGAAGGAAGGAAGAAAATGCAGGCTGCCCAACAGGGTATTGAAGCTTTGCGTGAAAACTGTGATACCGTACTTGTCATCTTGAATGACAAACTCAGAGAGATTTATGGCAATCTGGCTATCAGATCTGCATTTGCAAAGGCAGATAACATCCTGACTACAGCAGCCAAATCCATCGCCGAAATCATTACCGTGACTCAAGATGTCAACGTGGATTTTGAAGATGTCAAAACGGTCATGAAAGATGCCGGAGCAGCTGTCATGGGCTCAGCCCTTGAAGAGGGTGAAGGACGTGCCATCCGAGCTGCCGAAAAAGCCATCGCTTCCCCACTATTGAACAACGTGGATATTAAAGGCGCACAGAAAATCCTTCTCTCCATTATGTCTGGTGAAGAGGAAGAACTGTCTATGGACGAGTTGAGTGAAATCACTGAATACATTCAAGATAGAGCAGGGGATGCCGCAGAAGTGATCTTTGGTCAAGGTATAGATCCAGATTTAGGTAAGGCTATTAGAGTTACTGTGATTGCAACAGGATTCAAAATGGACAAACTAACCGGAGCAGAACCTGAAGAAAAAAAAGTAGAGGAACCTAAAACGGTAGCTATAGAAGAAGAGAATTTTAAGAAAGTTATAGATCTGGAATCTGGAAAAACCTCTAAGATAGAAGATGATCCCATGCCAGAACCAGGACAGACTTTTACCTTTACCTTCAACAAACCTGTCTTTACACCAGCCAATGAATCAAAGCCTGTGTTGGAAAACCTAAAGGCGCAAGAGCAACAGCCTACAATCAAAATTGAGGCTAAAGCTGTGGAATTAGAAGAGGAGGAAGAAAAGGAATTTGTCTTTGTACCGGCTCCTGCCAAGGATAAGGTTGTTTTTGAGCTTGAAAAAGAAGAGGAAAAAGCCCCTGAACTTCCAAAAGCTATAGAACCCGTAGATGAGCGTCCGGTTCATTCAAATGATTACTATGAGCAGGTAAAACAAAAAGCCATTCAAAGAGCGCATGAGCGGTTTGAAAGGCTTAAGGGTATCAAAACATATAATCAGAATCCGGAAGAGTTCAAGGAAAAACTTGAAACACCTGCTTTTATGAGAAAGCAGGTCAAACTAGTGGACGTGCAGCATAGCTCCGAACGCAGTATTTCAAGGTTTAATTTGACTGATGAAAACGAATTGTTGAAAAACAACAGGTTTTTACATGATAATGTTGATTGATTAAAAATCAATCAACATTTCAGCCTGGGTCTGAAGCAATTCCATGTACAGCCTGTTGGTGAGCAGGTTATCTGACAAATTGTCCTCAATCTTAGCAAGCTTTGGTTTGAGGGCAAGTACATGCATACCTAGGTAATGGAAGATGTCGGTAAGGTGGCTCAAAGCGATGCCACCTCCGCCAACTCCTGATGAAATACCTACCAGTGCACATTTTTTGTTTTTGAAGGTATTGGGATAGGACATCCCATCAATAAACGCCTTCAATACACCTGGAAATGAACCGTTGTATTCGGGTACAATAAATACAAACTTTGATCCTGATTTTACTTTTTCATGAAAAGCATTAAAAGCCGGGTTTTTTCCATTTTGTTCAAATAGTGCTGAAAACACAAAGTCATGAGGCAATTCCCTAAGGTTGAGAATTTCACTTTGTACAGCTGATGTGGCTAATATTCCTTGGTATATTTGAGCAATTCTTTGGGACAGGGAGTTTTTTCGATGGGTGGCTACAATAATTTTAATCATAAATGATCTCGTGGATTTGAATGATACTACAATAGACACTGCCATAAAGTTTCTTCAGAAGCTCCTAATTTTCTTCCAAACAGCATATTTAAACACTCCTATTAATTTTAAAGGCATAAACCCGATCTTCTTTTTTTCACTTATTCCCTCGGAATGATTTCCTTTGTCCTATAAAAATAGCTACTGATATGACTACAGTTTCACCAAAAGATTATATCTCACAAATTGAAGAAGCTTTTGCTTATATCCATCAATTGATGCCAGATCCTGTAGAGACAGGAATTATTTTGGGTACAGGATTAGGTCAATTGATCCAAAATATTGATATCGCACTGCAGATCCCTTATCAGGAGATCCCGCATTTTCCCGTGTCTACTGTTGAGAGCCATAGTGGCAAGCTGATCTTTGGCACCCTCTCGGGTAAGAAAGTTGTAGCCATGCAGGGTAGATTCCATTACTATGAAGGCTATTCAATGAAGGAGGTGACTTTTCCTGTGAGAGTCATGAAATTACTAGGAGTGAAAAATCTCCTGGTATCCAATGCTGCCGGAGGATTGAATCCTGAGTACAAAATAGGTGGGTTGATGATCATCAATGACCACATTGATTTATTTCCTGAAAATCCTTTGAGAGGCAAAAACTTGGATAAGTTTGGAGTCCGTTTTCCCGATATGAGTGAACCCTATGATGTACATTTGATCGAGCGCGCATTGAATATAGCTGAAGTGAATGCATTGACTGTACACCAAGGAGTATATGCGGCAGTACAAGGCCCCAATCTGGAAACCAAAGCAGAATATGCCTACTTGCGCACAATCGGAGCAGACGCCATTGGAATGAGCACTATTCCCGAAGTAATCGTGGCCAGGCATATGAACTTACGGGTGTTTGCGCTTTCAGCCATTACAGATCTCTGCTCACCAGGTAATATCAAAAAAATCAGTATAGCAGAAGTGCTAGCCGCTGCAGCTATAGCAGAACCGGGCATGAGCCTGATCATGCGTGAATTGATCAAAGAACTTTGATGAGCCGATAGATGAACAACCAAATAGAAAAGATTAAACAGGCTGCGGATTACGTGCAGGGCAGGAGTGAAACCAAAGTGGGTTTAGGGATTATTCTCGGTTCCGGTTTGGGAGGATTGGTCAACGAAATTCAGAATCAGGTAAGGATATCCTACCATGACATCCCTCACTTTCCCATCTCTACAGTAGAAGGACATAGAGGAGAGCTGATTCTGGGAAATTTGAATGGCCAATCTGTCATTGTGATGAATGGGAGGTTCCATTATTACGAAGACTACAGCATGGAGCAGGTTGTTTTCCCTTTGCGGGTCATGCGGCTATTAGGTGTTGAAAGGTTGATCGTCACCAATGCCGCAGGCGGACTCAATCCTGATTATACTGCAGGGGATTTGATGCTCATAGAGGATTTTATCAGTCTATTGCCAGATAATCCGCTTCGGGGTAAAAATTTAGATGAATTTGGTCCAAGATTTCCGGATTTGAGTGAACCAATTGATCCTGAGTGGAGAAAAAAGGCTTTAGAAGTAGCAGAAAGCCAAGATCTACATCTCCGAAAAGGTGTATATATCGGAGTGACAGGGCCTAGTCTGGAGACCAAAGCAGAAATCCGGATGTTTAGGGTTTTAGGAGGAGATGCTGTAGGCATGAGTACAGTACCCGAACTGATAGTAGCCCATCAGATGGGCATAAAAGTAATTGCCTTTTCAGTAATTACCAATGAGAGCATTCCTAAGGTGGCAAAGACTTTTTCCCATCAAGATGTAGTCGCCATGGCCAATCAAGCAGGAGAGAAATTGGTGAGGTTGGTGAAGGGGATTTTATAATTAAGACAAAACAAAAGCCCTGGAACACCAGGGCTTTTCAATATGATTGAATCGAAATCCCGATCAAACCGTCATGATTTCAACTTCTTTTTTGCTTAGCAATTCATCGATTTTTGCAGAGTAGCTGTCGGTGAATTTCTGAACGGTATCTTCTGCTCTTTTGATTTCGTCTTCAGGAGCTCCGTCTTTTTGTAGTTTCCGAAGGGCCTCATTGGTTTCTTTTCGGACGGTTCTAAGCGAAATTTTACCGCTTTCACATTCCTGCTTGGCGCTCTTCACGAGGTTTTTCCTTCTTTCCTCAGTCATTGGAGGAATAGTCAGGATAATGATTTCCCCGTTGTTTTGAGGAGCAAGGCCAAGATCAGAGTTGACAATTGACCTTTCGATCTCACTGATCAGGTTCCTTTCCCAAGGTTTGATGGCAAGTGTACGTGCATCAGGAGTGGTCACTGAGGCTACCTGATTGAGCGGAGTTGGAGATCCGTAATAGGACACCATGATGCCATCCAAAAGATTAGGCATTGCTTTTCCTGCTCTGATTTTAACCAATTCTGCTGCAGTGTGGTCCACCGCTCTTTGCATCAGTTCCTTTGCTTCTTCCAGTTGCAATTGAATTTCTTCCATGAGTATATCTGGATTAATTTGATGAAATTAGAGTTCCTATATCTTCGCCTATAATCAATTTTTCCAAGTTGCCAGGTTTGTTCATGTCAAACACTACAATCGGAAGGTTGTTCTCCTGACAAAGCGTAAAGGCGGTCATGTCCATGATATTGAGGTTTTTCTCATACGCTTCTTGGAACGACAGGGTTGTATAACGTGTGGCTGTCTTGTCTTTTTCAGGATCCGCAGTATAAACACCATCTACTCTTGTTCCTTTCAATACAACCTCGGCTTCGATTTCAATAGCCCTAAGACTGGCTGTTGAATCAGTGGTAAAGTAGGGATTGCCAATTCCGGCTCCAAATATGACGATTCTGCCTTTTTCCAAATGCCTGATGGCACGTCTACGGATAAATGGCTCACAGACGCTTTCTACCTTGATGCCTGACATCAGTCTGGTGTACATACCGTTTTTCTCAAGTGCGCTCTGAAGTGCCATGGCATTGATCAAGGTTGCCAGCATGCCCATATAATCTCCCTGCACCCTGTCTATGCCTGTCTTTTCTGCCTGTACTCCTCTAAAAATGTTTCCTCCTCCTATGACAATGGCTATCTGTACGTCCCTGTTTTTGATCTTTTTGATTTCTAAAGCATATTGCTCCAGTTTATTTGGGTCTATACCATAGTTTTTTTCACCCATCAGGGCTTCGCCGCTAAGCTTCAGTAATATCCTTTTATACTTCATAGTTGGTTATATGTTTTTAAACATGCTGCCGTTTGTATTGCCTGAACAAATCCGACAAATATAAAGGCTTGCGATAGATTCTCGGCAATCGAAGGGATTAAAATTGGATAAGAACCTGATTTTTCTCCACGCTGTCACCTTTTTTTATCTTGATTGACTTCACAGTGGCATCCCCGGAAGATTTGATGATATTCTCCATTTTCATGGCTTCTAGCACCAAAACAGGATCGCCTTTTTTGACCTCATCACCTTCTTTTACCTTAATTTCAACAATTAAGCCAGGCATGGGAGCTTTGATTTCCTTTAGTGTGACAAGCTGGCTGTTTCCCATTCCTAGCTTTTCCAAGAGCAGGTCCATTTTGTCTTTGAGTTGGAGGACAGCGGATTTATTATTCAGTTTTAGCCTGACAGTCTTTGTTGCAGGATCAATGCTTACGACCTCTAGATTGTACGATAGGTTATTGTATAAGACATGGTAGTGCCTTTCACTTACTTTGGAAATGTTCCATTCAAGAATAGATTCATTGATGGTGAGTTTGGCTGCTGTTTTTTCAACCTTAAATGCTGTGTTGTTTATACTAACTGAATACATTTCCTTTATTTTGCGCTAAATATACAATTTATCTTTAAAATGCATTTTTATGAAATTTGATTCTTTTAAGGTTGTTGGAGCATTGGTTTTACTGAGTTTGGGGGCATGTCAGGGCAGTAAAAACACGCTCAGATCCACTGCAGGACAAGAAAACAATCAAGTCACTGTGGGTAGTTCCTCAAGTGATTCCTTGCTCAAGCAGCGGCTGGAATATAAACTTAATGCCTACCAAGCTACGCCTTCCCGTGAGTTTGATTTGTTACATACAGCACTAGATCTTCAATTCGATTATGCCAATCAATGGGTCAACGGTCAGGCTAACCTTACCCTGAAACCTTATTTTTTTCCAAAAAATATCCTGACACTTGATGCCCAAGACTTTGATATTCATGGAGTATTTCTCCGTGAAAATGCTGAGGAAAGGGCATTGAATTTCAAATACAATACCCAAAAGTTGAACATTTATTTGCCAAAGACATATCAGGCTACGGATACCCTAAGCGTGCGGATCAAGTACACAGCCAAGCCAAATGAAAATCCGACTTTGGGAAGTGCAGCCATTACAGATACTAAAGGACTATATTTTATCAATCCAGACAGTACACAAAATAAGCCCACCCAAATCTGGACTCAGGGAGAGACTTCACACAATTCCAAATGGTTCCCGACAATAGATGAACCCAATGAAAGGGCTACTCAAGAAATCAAATTGACAGTGCAAAAAGGGCTAAAGACAATAAGTAATGGCAAGCTGATCTCAAGGAAAGACAATACGGATGGAACCCGTACAGATCATTGGCTGATGGACAAGCCCCATGCACCATACCTGGCGGCAGTGGTAGTAGGGGATTTTGTCGAAATACAGGACCAATGGAATGGGATGCAAGTGAATTATTATGTAGAAAAGGAATTTGAAAAAGGTGCCAGAAAAGTCTTCGCGAATACACCTGAAATGATAGGTTTCTTTTCTGATTTACTAGGTGTTCCTTATCCTTGGCAGAAATATGACCAAGTAGTGGTTAGAGATTTTGTGTCCGGAGCCATGGAAAACACCACCCTTTCTGTATTTATGGAACAGCTCAACGAGGACGAAAGAGGGGCGATTGACAGTGAATGGGATGGTATCATTGCACACGAGCTATTTCACCAGTGGTTTGGCAATTTGGTAACGACGGAATCTTGGTCTAATCTTACCTTGAATGAAGCATTTGCCAACTATTCTGAATACCTCTGGTATGAATATAAAAACGGCAAAGATGAAGCTGATATCCATCACATTTCCGAGATGGAGCAATACTTAAATGAAAGCAAGGAAAAACAGGTTGATCTAATCAGGTTTTATTATGAAGATGCAGAGGATATGTTTGACAGTCATTCCTATGCAAAAGGAGGAAGGATTCTGCATATGCTCAGAAGGCATCTTGGAGATGAGGCATTCTTTAAATCACTCAATCACTACCTGACCAAACACGCCTATTCAAGTGTGGAGGTGCATGATCTAAGGATTGCATTTGAAGAAGTGACAGGTCTTGACCTAAATTGGTTCTTCAACCAATGGTTTTTGGCATCCGGACATCCGGTATTATCCTATGAAGTGGATTATTCTATACCGGAAAACTTACTTTTGACTGTCAGCCAGCAGCAGGATTTTCAAACAACTCCCCTATACCGGATTCCCTTCAAAGTCAGCTGGTATGCAGAGGGTAAAAGACACGAAAAAGAGTTGATCCTTGAAAGAGCTTGGCAGCAATTTGCAATAGAAAACGAAGTGCCTGTTGACCAACTTTATGTGGATGAGGCTATAGAAATTCTTTCTGAAAAAAAATCCAAAAGGGGAAGTGGACATTTCCTTAAACAATTTAGCCAATCTGAATTGGGTATAGCAAGATATGAAGCCTTGGACAGTTTGGGGTCAAGCTATCCGGATCTCGACCAAACGGTCAGCACTTTCAGAAAGGCTTTGGATGATCCATTTTGGTCAGTGAGGGAGATGGCACTGATGCAATTGGCTCAGCATCCGGAGTGGCTGTTGCAGATGGGTGATGCAGAGAGCAGGCTTTTTGAAATGGCTGAGAGCGATTCAAAAAACACTGTCCGCCTCGGAGCTATAGAGCTGCTAAGCCTGATAGACGGGGACAAATACGCCACTTCCTTTGCACGGTGGATGAATGATTCCTCATATTATGTGGCAGGGGCTGCACTTGGTGCATATTTGGAAAATGAAAACAACTTGAATAGGGAAGAAGTAGTCTCACGGTTTGAGGATGCAAAAAACATCAGGCTGATGGTAGCAGTAGCAGATTACTATCTGTCATCTGGGAATGCAGCAAAAGCAGATTGGTTCCACTCCCGACTTGAGCAGCTCAGCGGAGAATCCCTGTATTATTTTCTAGGCTATTATGGGGAGTATTTTGTGGTACACCCAGAAGCAGGTGCTGATCAAGCTATAGGGCGGTTGGAAAAGATTGCCTCGACTCACCAAACCAATTATGTCAGAATTGCTGCAATTTCGGCACTCTTCGGATTCATAGACGAAGTAGGGGTATTGGAAAAAGTACGGGCTTTACAGGCTAAAGAAGAAGACCCAATGGTCAAAAGATACCTTCAATATTTCATTGGTGCATACGAAGACAAAAATTAAGCGATTGATTTAGATATGGTTAAATTCACTACCGAAAAAATACCTTGAAAATTTTTGGCTTTATTTTGAATGTTTATGAAAAGGGTATAATTTTGCCATCCGTTAAGAAAACAAAACAGGGATCTAAACCTGGTTTCTGGACGGGAATCTAGTTGGGGGAATACCAAAGCGGCCAACTGGGACGGACTGTAAATCCGTTGACTTATGTCTTCACAGGTTCGAATCCTGTTTCCCCCACCACTGTGAATTGCGAAATATTTTATTTAGCTTCGCACTTCCAATGCTGTTCGGGCGAGAATTGAATTGGATCTCGAATAGGGAATTTGAAAATAGAATTAAAAGCGGGAGTAGCTCAGTTGGTAGAGCGGCAGCCTTCCAAGCTGCAGGTCGCGGGTTCGAGCCTCGTCTCCCGCTCTATGCTTTTAAAGCATGAATGTTAACAGCCGACGTAGCTCAGGGGTAGAGTACTTCCTTGGTAAGGAAGGGGTCACGGGTTCAATTCCCGTCGTTGGCTCTGCAACATTGAAAATTAACAAAAACAATATCTTTAACTAAAACAGAGGATTTTATCGCATGGCAAAAGCAACCTTTGACCGTTCCAAACCGCACGTTAATATCGGTACGATTGGTCACGTAGACCATGGAAAGACAACTTTGACTGCTGCCATTACAACAGTTTTGGCGAAAAAGGGTCTTTCTGAATTAAGAGATTTTTCTTCAATCGACAACGCTCCTGAAGAAAAAGAAAGAGGTATCACCATCAATACATCTCACGTTGAGTATCAGACTGAGAAGAGACACTACGCTCACGTAGACTGTCCTGGTCACGCTGATTACGTGAAGAACATGGTTACCGGTGCTGCTCAGATGGACGGTGCTATTCTTGTAGTAGCCGCAACTGACGGACCAATGCCACAAACTAGAGAGCACATCCTTCTTGCCCGTCAGGTAGGTGTACCTGCACTTGTTGTATTTTTGAACAAAGTGGATATGGTGGATGATGCTGAGCTTCTTGAGCTAGTGGAAATGGAAGTTAGAGAATTGCTTTCTTTCTATGACTTTGACGGCGACAACATCCCTGTTATTTCAGGTTCTGCTCTTGGTGCACTTAACGGTGATGCTAAGTGGGAAGAGACTGTAATGCAATTGATGAATGCTGTTGACGAATATATTCCAATTCCTGAGCGTTTGATCGACAAAGATTTCTTGATGCCAGTTGAAGACGTATTCTCTATCACAGGTCGTGGTACTGTTGCAACAGGTAGAATCGAAAGAGGTGTTATCAACTCTGGTGATCCTGTTGACATCATCGGTATGGGTGCTGAAGGTTTGAAATCTACAGTTACTGGTGTTGAGATGTTCCGTAAAATCCTTGACAGAGGTGAAGCTGGTGACAACGTAGGTCTTTTGTTGAGAGGTATTGAAAAATCTCAAATCAAGAGAGGTATGATCATCTGTAAGCCAAACTCTGTGAAGCCTCATGCTCACTTTAAAGCAGAAGTTTACGTACTTTCAAAAGAAGAAGGTGGTCGTCACACTCCATTCTTCAACAAATACCGTCCTCAGTTCTACCTAAGAACCACAGACGTTACAGGTGAGATTAAACTTCCTGAGAACGTTGAAATGGTTATGCCAGGTGATAACGTGACTATCGAAGTGACTTTGTTGAACAAAGTGGCACTTGAGAAAGGTCTTCGTTTCGCTATCCGTGAAGGTGGTAGAACAGTAGGTGCCGGTCAGGTTACTGAAATTCTTGACTAATCATAAAAGTCTCAAAAATCCAGATGCGATCTCAAATCTTTTTTTGGGATCGCATTTGTTTCTTTGTCTCAATCTAACTACTTTTGCGTTCCTTTTGGGGCCCAAATAATCTACGGGCATAGTTCAATGGCAGAATAGCGGTCTCCAAAACCGTTGATGGGAGTTCGAATCTCTCTGCCCGTGCAAAACGAAGTAAAACCATGAATGTAAAGAATTTTGTCATCGAATCAATTGACGAAATGAAGAACAAGGTCACTTGGCCTTCTTATTCATTCTTGCAGAACAGTGCTGTTTTGGTAATTGTAGCTTCCTTGATATTTGCCTTGGTAATCGGGGTGATTGATCTTGGATTCGAGAATTTAATGAAGTGGTTTTACGATTTATTCTAAAAGACATTTTTACTGATGGCTGAACATAAGTGGTACGTACTTAGGGTGGTAGCAGGGCAAGAGAAGAAGACCAAGTCTTACTTGGACAACGAAATTGTCAGGCAGAAACTTGAGGAATACATTCCTGAGGTTTTAATACCTTCCGAGAAAGTGTATGAAATGCGCAATGGGAAAAAGAGAGTCAGAGAAAGAAACTTCTTTCCTGGCTATGTTTTGGTTCATGCGGATCTCGGCCACGGTGAAGCCAATCACGTAATTACAAGCATTCCCGGTGTTATCGGGTTTCTGGGTTCAAACCAGGGGGGAGCTTCCAAAACCCCTGAACCATTACGCCAATCAGAAGTCAACAGGATCTTAGGTCGTGTGGATGAGATTGATGAGTTTGCCGAGAAACTGGAGACACCATTTATAGTTGGAGAGACCGTTAAGGTAATGGACGGTCCTTTCAGTGGGTTCGCCGGGGTAATTGAAGAGGTGTTTGAAGACAAGAAGAAACTCAATGTTATGGTGAAGATCTTCGGTCGGAATACACCGGTTGAATTAAATTTTATTCAAGTAGAAAAACAAGATTAAGAAATGGCTAAGGAAATCACAGGTTATGTGAAATTACAGGTGAAAGGTGGCCAGGCTAATCCGTCTCCTCCAGTAGGTCCAGCTCTTGGTTCCAAGGGTTTGAACATCATGGAGTTCTGTAAGCAATTCAATGCCAGGACCCAAGACAAAATGGGTCAGGTGGTGCCGGTTTTAATCACTGTTTATTCTGACAAATCCTTTGACTTTGTAGTAAAAACCCCTCCTGCAGCAAACTTGCTACTTGAGGCAGCTAAAGTTAAAAGCGGTTCTGCAGAACCAAACAGGAAAAAAATCGGATCTGTTACCTGGGATCAGGTAAAAGAAATTGCTGAGGTGAAAATGCCTGACTTAAATGCTTTCAAAGTAGAATCTGCCATGAAAATGGTTGCAGGTACTGCAAGAAGTATGGGTATCACTGTTTCTGGAAAAGCCCCTTGGGAGTAATTAAAAAAAACTATGGCTAAGTTAACAAAAAAGCAAAAAGAAGCTCTTTCTAAATACGACGCAAGCCTTCAGTACTCCTTAGAGGAAGCTTCTTCACTTGTTAAGGAAATTTCTTTGACCAAATTTGATGCTTCTGTTGATGTTGATGTCCGTCTGGGTGTCGACCCAAGAAAAGCAGATCAAATGGTTAGAGGTGTTGTGGCCCTGCCACACGGTACAGGTAAGGACGTTAAAGTTCTTGTACTTTGTACTCCTGACAAAGAAGAGGAAGCTAAAGCAGCTGGCGCCGATTATGTAGGTCTTGACGATTATATTGCAAAAATCGAAGGTGGATGGACTGACATTGATGTCATCATCACAATGCCTAACGTTATGGCAAAAGTCGGTAGACTAGGTAGGGTTTTGGGACCTAGAGGCTTGATGCCAAACCCAAAATCTGGAACAGTTACCTTGGAAGTAGGTAAAGCTGTTAAAGAAGTAAAAGCTGGTAAAATCGATTTTAAAGTTGATAAATTCGGTATCATCCACGCTAGTGTTGGTAAAGTTTCCTTCAGCCCTGACAAAATTCAGGACAACGTTGTTGAACTGATCAACACCATCTCTAAGCTAAAACCAGCTTCATCTAAAGGTACTTACTTCAAGAGTATACATTTGTCTAGCACAATGTCTCCTGGAATCAAAGTAGATAAAGGTAGTATTCAAGGAATTTAATCATGACTAGAGACGAAAAAAGAGAAATAATCGAAAGTCTTACCGAGAAATTCAAGGAGAGCCCGTATTTCTACATTACAGATGCATCAGGATTCACTGTGGCTCAGGTAAATGCTTTCAGAAGAACATGCTTTGAAAAAGGTATAGAGTATAAAGTTTACAAGAACACCCTTATCAAAAAGGCACTTGAAAACCTAGATGCTGATTATGACCAGTTTTCAAATGTAGTTCTTAAAGGCTTTTCAGGAATCATGTTCTCCAAAGAGAGTGGTAACCTTCCTGCAAAAGTTCTTCTTGACTTCAGAAAAAAGGCCGGTAAGAAAGAAACTAGACCTTTGTTTAAAGGTGCTTCTGTCGATTCCGATTCCTTTATTGGAGAAAATCAGCTTGAAATGCTGTCTACCTTGAAATCGAAAAACGAATTGCTTGCTGATGTAATCGCATTGCTTCAGTCTCCAGCTAAAAACGTTCTTTCGGCCCTTCTTAGTGGACAAAATACCATTGCAGGTTTGGTTAAAACCCTTTCTGAAAAAGAATAACAATCACACATTTTCAATTAGTTAAAAACAATAATTTAAATAATAAAACAATGGCAGATCTTAAGCAACTTGCTGACCAGTTAGTGAACTTAACTGTAAAAGAAGTAAAAGAATTGGCTGATATCTTGAAAGATGAGTATGGTATCGAACCTGCTGCTGCTGCAGTAGCTGTTAGCGCTGCTGGTGCTGGCGCTGGTGATGCTGGAAGTGCTGAAGAAGAAAAAACTTCTTTTGACGTCATCTTGAAATCTGCTGGAAGTGCTAAACTTGCAGTAGTGAAACTTGTTAAAGAATTGACAGGCTTGGGCTTGAAAGAAGCTAAAGAACTTGTAGACGGTGCACCTAAAGCAGTTAAAGAAGGTGTTGCTAAAGACGAAGCTGAAGCACTTAAGAAGGCTCTTGAAGAGGCTGGTGCCGAAGTGGAAGTTAAATAATTTGGATAACCTTTCCGCTTAGGTAAGGTTATGTGAATGGACCTGACTATTAAGTCAGGTCTTTTCCTGTTTGTGCACAGGTATTAAATTGCACAATTTCAAGTTAAAATTGAATTATCAGATATTATTTCACTATAAACAATTACTGCCTTGGCTATCCAGAATCAAACCGAAAGGAAAAGTTTCTCATCTATTAAGGTAGTCAAAGACTATCCTGATTTCCTTGATATCCAGTTGCAATCTTTCAAAGATTTCTTCCAATTGGATACTCCTGCTGAAAGGAGAAGACAGGACGGTCTTTTCAAGGTGTTTTCCGAAAACTTCCCAATTAGTGATTCCCGCGAAAACTTTACCCTTGAATTTATTGACTATGCGGTTGATCCTCCAAAATATAGTGTAGAAGAATGTATCGATAGGGGTCTTACTTATTCTGTTCCCTTAAAAGCAAAACTTCGTCTGCTTTGTTCTGATGAAGACAACGAGGATTTTGAAACCATCGAACAAGAGGTTTTCTTAGGAAACCTGCCCTATATGACTGCCAAAGGTTCCTTTGTAATCAATGGTGCAGAAAGGGTTATTGTATCCCAGCTTCATAGATCTCCAGGTGTATTCTTTGCGCAAAGCAAACATACCAATGGTACCAAACTCTATTCTGCTAGAATCATTCCTTTCAAAGGAAGCTGGATAGAATTTGCTACTGACATCAACAATGTCATGTATGCTTACATCGACAGAAAAAAGAAGTTTCCGGTAACCACCTTATTAAGGGCCATTGGTTTTGGTTCAGATAAAGAAATCTTGGACCTATTCGGACTTTCTGAGGAAATAGCTGCTACCAAAGCTAATCTCCGAAAAGTTTCTGGCCGTAAACTGGCAGCAAGGGTGCTCAGAACATGGGTGGAAGATTTCGTTGATGAAGATACTGGTGAGGTTGTTTCAATCGATAGAAATGAAGTGCTCTTAGAGCGTGATTCCATCCTTACAGATGAAGATATAGAAATGATCTTGGAATCAGGTGCTAAATCCATCATTCTCCACAGAGAAGATGTGAATGTAGCTGATTACTCTATTATATATAATACGCTTCAGAAAGATAACTCCAACTCTGAAAAAGAGGCCGTGGAAGTGATCTACAGACAGCTAAGAAATACTGAAGCTCCTGATGAAGCTACCGCAAGGGAAGTCATTCACGGATTGTTTTTCTCTGACAAGAGATATGACCTTGGTGAAGTTGGCCGATATAGGATCAACAAGAAACTGGGTCTTGACATCGATCCTGAAAAAATCGTACTCACAACCCAAGATATTATCAGCATTGTAAAGTACTTGATCGGGTTGATCAACTCTAAAGCAGTTGTCGATGATATTGATCACCTTTCTAACAGAAGAGTGAGAACAGTAGGTGAGCAGCTTTATAGCCAGTTTGGGGTAGGTTTGGCTAGAATGGCCAGAACTATCCGCGAAAGAATGAACGTAAGGGACAACGAAGACTTCAAACCTGTTGATCTGATCAATGCCAGAACTTTGTCTTCTGTCATCAATTCATTCTTCGGAACCAATCAGCTTTCCCAATTTATGGATCAGACCAACCCATTAGCGGAACTGACCCACAAAAGAAGACTTTCTGCACTTGGTCCAGGTGGTCTTTCCAGAGAAAGAGCAGGTTTTGAAGTACGTGACGTTCACTACACACACTATGGCCGTCTTTGTACCATCGAAACTCCTGAAGGTCCAAATATCGGTCTGATTTCTTCTCTTTGCGTACACGCAAAAGTGAATTCAATGGGCTTCCTTGAGACTCCTTATAGAAAGGTGAAAGAAGGTAAAGTCAGCATGAACGTAAATGACATCGTCTTCCTGACAGCTGAAGAAGAAGACGACAGCAACATCGCTCAAGCAAATGCCCCACTTGATGCTGAAGGCAACTTCATCAATGAAAAAGTTAAAGCAAGATTTGAAGGTGACTTTCCTGTCCTTGATCCTAGTGAGATCAAATATATGGACGTTGCACCTAACCAGATTGTGTCTGTAGCGGCTTCTTTGATTCCATTCCTAGAGCATGATGATGCCAACAGGGCCCTGATGGGATCCAACATGCAGCGTCAGGCTGTTCCTTTGTTGAAACCTGAGGCACCAATCGTAGGTACAGGGCTTGAAGCTAAGGCAGCAATTGATTCAAGAGCACTTGTATTGGCTGAAGCAGATGGCGTGGTTGAATATGTAGATGCCAATAAGATTACAATTAAGTATAACCTCACTGAAGATGATTTGCTTGTAAACTTCAGCGATGAATATAAAACTTACGATCTGATCAAATTCAGAAGGACTAACCAAGACACCACTATCAACTTGACTCCTCTTGTGCTCAAAGGAGATCATGTAGTAACAGGTCAGGTACTAGTCGAAGGTTATTCTACCAATAACGGTGAACTTGCTTTGGGTAAAAACCTACGTGTGGCATACATGCCATGGCAAGGTTATAACTTCGAGGATGCGATTGTAATTTCTGAAAGAGTAGTAAGAGAAGATATCTTCACTTCCATCCACATTGAAGAGTTTCAACTTGAAGTTAGAGATACCAAAAGAGGTGAAGAAGAACTTACTTCTGAGATCCCTAACGTTTCTGAAGAGGCTGTTAAGAATCTGGACGAAAACGGAATTATCCGTATCGGTGCAGAACTTAAAGAAGGTGATATCATCATCGGTAAAATCACTCCAAAAGGCGAGACTGATCCGACCCCTGAAGAAAAACTTCTTCGTGCAATCTTTGGTGATAAAGCTGGAGATGTGAAAGATGCTTCTTTGAAAGCTTCTCCTTCACTCAATGGTGTGGTTATCGAAACCAAACTCTTCTCTAGACCTAAAAAAGACAAAGATCTTAGAGCGAAATCAAAAGCAGAAGTTGAAAAACTTAAAGTTAAATACACCAAAGACCTTTTGGGTATCAGAGCCAAAATGATCAACAAATTGGTGTCTCTACTTGACGGTAAGACTTCTATGGGCGTGAGACATAAGTTTGGAGATGAAATCATCAGCAAAGGAGTGAAATTCAATGCCAAAAACATTGAGCAGAACCTTTTCCCAAGCAAAAACCCTTATAGGGATGAGTCTAATTACAATGTGCCTGAAGAAGCAAACCTGATTTCAGATATTATTCTGGATGACTGGACTGAAGATGCACATACCAATAGCCTGATCCAAAAGCTTGTCAAAAACTACGTGAATACCAGAAATGAAATTTCAGGAAGATTCAAGAGAGATAAGTTTACCCTTGAGGTAGGAGATGAATTACCAGCTGGAATCGTACAACTTGCAAAAGTATATGTTGCCAAAAAACGTAAACTTAAAGTTGGTGATAAAATGGCAGGTAGACACGGTAACAAAGGTATTGTTGCAAGAATCGTAAGAGATGAGGATATGCCTTTCTTGGAAGATGGAACACCTATGGATATTGTACTCAATCCGCTTGGTGTACCTTCAAGGATGAACATCGGTCAGATCTACGAAACAGTATTGGCGTGGGCAGGTTACAAATTGGGCAAAAAATATGCAACCCCGATCTTTGATGGTGCGACCATGGAGGAAGTATCTCAAGAACTTGAGGATGCCGGTTTGCCAGCTTATGGAAGGACTTACTTGTATGATGGACTATCTGGCAAGCGTTTTGACCAACCTATCACTGTGGGTATCACCTACATGTTGAAGCTAGGTCACTTGGTAGATGATAAGATGCATGCCAGATCTATCGGACCATACTCGCTTATTACGCAGCAGCCTTTGGGAGGTAAAGCCCAATTCGGTGGTCAGCGTTTTGGAGAGATGGAAGTGTGGGCATTGGAAGCATTCGGTGCATCCCATGTACTACAAGAGATCCTCACCGTCAAGTCTGATGACGTAGTTGGTAGGGCCAAAGCTTATGAAGCAATTGTGAAAGGAGAAAACCTTCCGAAACCAAATATCCCGGAATCCTTCAACGTATTGGTTCATGAACTTAGAGGTCTTGCTCTAGAAATCACCCTTGACTAACAATAACAAACGGGCCGTAAGGCCCCTAACATATCTTCAACAATTATGGCGTTCAGAAAAAATAAAAAACTAAACAACGACTTCTCCAGAGTCACTATTAGTTTGGCTTCTCCAGAATCTATTCTGGATAGCTCTCATGGTGAAGTGACGCAGCCTGAAACCATCAATTACAGAACTTACAAACCAGAAATGGGTGGTCTGTTCTGTGAGCGAATCTTTGGGCCTGTCAAAGACTGGGAATGTCATTGTGGAAAATATAAGCGCATAAGATATAAAGGAATTATCTGCGACCGCTGTGGTGTAGAAGTTACCGAAAAGAAAGTAAGAAGAGAAAGAATGGGCCATATCGAACTGGTTGTACCAGTTGCCCATATCTGGTACTTCAAGTCTTTGCCGAATAAAATCGGTTACCTTTTAGGTCTCCCTACCAAAAAGCTTGATCAGATTGTATACTACGAAAGGTATGCAGTAGTCCAAGCTGGCGTCAAAGCAGAAGATGGTGTTCAGTATCTTGACTTCCTTACAGAAGACGAATACTTGGATATCATGGACAAATTGCCAAAAGAGAATCATATGCTAGATGATTCAGACCCTAACAAGTTTATTGCGAAAATGGGTGCTGAAGCTATAGAGATGCTCTTGGCAAGGTTGGATTTGGATGATCTTTCCTACAGCTTAAGACATCAGGCAGCTACCGACACTTCCCAACAAAGGAAAGCAGAGGCATTGAAAAGGCTGAAAGTGGTAGAAGCATTCAGGGATGCAAGAACCAGAATTGAAAACAGACCTGAGTGGATGGTAGTGAGAATGGTTCCAGTGATTCCACCGGAATTGAGACCCCTAGTGCCATTGGATGGTGGTAGATTTGCTACCTCTGATTTGAATGACCTTTATAGAAGGGTGATCATCAGAAACAACCGTCTGAAAAGACTGATCGATATCAAAGCACCAGAAGTAATTCTCCGAAATGAAAAGAGGATGCTTCAGGAAGCGGTTGATTCCCTATTTGACAACTCAAGAAAAGTCAATGCGGTAAGATCCGATGGTAACCGTGCCTTGAAGTCCCTTTCTGACATGTTGAAAGGTAAGCAGGGTAGATTCCGTCAAAACCTTCTCGGTAAAAGGGTAGATTACTCTGGTAGATCTGTAATTGTAGTAGGTCCAGAATTGAAGCTACACGAATGCGGTTTGCCTAAAAATATGGCTGCAGAACTTTTCAAACCATTTATCATCAGAAAACTGATCGAAAGAGGTATTGTAAAGACTGTAAAATCAGCTAAGAAAATTGTAGACAGGAAAGATCCAGTGGTATGGGATATCCTTGAAAACGTATTGAAAGGACATCCGGTATTGCTTAACAGAGCTCCAACGCTTCACAGATTGGGTATTCAGGCTTTCCAGCCAAAGTTGATCGAAGGTAAAGCGATTCAGCTTCACCCACTTGTGTGTACAGCATTCAACGCCGATTTTGACGGTGACCAAATGGCCGTTCACGTTCCTCTTGGTCATGAGGCAATTTTGGAAGCTTCCACTTTGATGCTTTCTTCACACAATATCCTTAACCCTGCTAACGGTGCACCGATTACGGTACCATCTCAAGACATGGTTTTGGGTCTTTACTATGTAACCAAAGGAAAAAGATCAACCCCTGAAGAAGAAGTTCTTGGAGAAGGTATGACTTTCTATGGGGAAGAAGAAGTGATTATAGCATTGAATGAAGGTAAAGTTTCTAAACATGCCTTTATCAAATGTAAAGTCAGCCTCCGCGATGAAAATGGTGAATTGACTGAGAAAATCATTGAAACAGTAGCTGGTAGATTGATCTTCAACCAATATGTACCTGAGGAAGTAGGT
>DAIPZN010000024.1:0-45062 GCA_036782195.1 Cyclobacteriaceae bacterium
ATTGGAATAATTTAAAACTTTAAACATTCTCAAAAATCTTTTCGATTTTGGAAAATAAGTTTATGAAATCGATAAACAGAAATAATGCCAACATGGACCTGTTAACCCAACTACTAAATATCAGTAGTGTTTCCGGCAACGAATCTAAAATGACCGAATTTCTCATTAACTTAGTTTTAGAACGGAAGGCTGCATGGAAGGTTACACCTGAGATCTATTATGGCAATGGATTTATGGATTGTCTTCTATTAAAATTCGGCAATCCCAGGGTAGCAGTATTTGCTCATATTGATACGATTGGTTTCATGACTCGGTATGAGAACCAAATCATACCTGTCGGTGGTCCGGAGGTCGCAGAGGGCATAGTTCTGGTAGGTGAAGATGCGTTAGGTCCAATAAAATGTCGACTAAAAATTCAGGATGATCACCTGTACCATGATTTCCCAAGAGGTATTATACCCGGCACCTATTTGTCATTCGAGCAAAAAGTACAATTAGACCATGAATTTATACAAGCTGCATATCTAGACAATAGGCTAGGCATTTACAACGCATTGAAATTATGTGAAGATCTGGAAAACGGCTGGGTGGTATTTTCTACTTATGAAGAACATGGTGGTGGCAGTATGCCATTTTTGCTGAAATTCATGCAAGAACAAGCACCTATAAGTAAAGCTTTGATTTCAGACATCACTTGGATTACTGAAGGCGTACATCACCATGAAGGGGTGGTGATTTCCATTCGGGATAAATTTATCCCTAGAAGGGTATTTGTGGACGAAATTATCCGGCATGCAAAACAAAGCGGTATACCTTTCCAACTTGAAGTTGAAGCATATGGAGGTAGTGATGGAAAAGAGGTTCAGTATTCACCTTATCCCATAGATTGGTGTTTTATAGGTGCGGCAGAAGATAATGTACACAGTCCTGAGGAAAAAGTTTCGCTTATAGATCTAGAAAATATGGTGGAGCTGTATCGATACCTCATGAAGCATCTATAAGGATTAGCAATTAATTAAGCAAAAGGAACACAATTTTATCTTATATTTGTCGTGCCCTTTATAAAAGGGCATTTTTGTTTGACCAATATGATCAAAATTAAAGATAAAGAATTCGTCACCTTTATTAGTCCGCAGGAGATCCAAAGTAGGATAGAAGCGCTGGCTGAGCAAATATCTGCAGACCATAACGGGGATACACCTGTATTGCTAGGGATATTGAACGGATCGTTTATGTTTTTAGCTGATCTTGCCAAACAAATAAAAATACCAGCGGAGATTTCATTTGTCAAATTTTCATCTTACGATGGTGAATCATCTACTGGAAAAGTGAAGGAATTATTGGGTTTGGAAAAATCTCTTTCCGGCAGAACAGTAATTGTGGTTGAGGATATAGTCGATACCGGACTTACAATGAAAAATTTACTGGAAAAAATCCAGGCTTTAGAACCAAAACAAGTCCAAGTAGCTGCCCTACTGGTTAAACCTGAGGCAAATGTACATCCTATTGATATAGCATATGTGGGATTTGAAATTCCCAATAAGTTTGTTGTAGGATATGGCCTGGATTATGATGGGCTTGGAAGAAATTTAGGAGAAATATATCAACTGAAATAGTCGGGGCGAGCTCCGATTTACATCTATTTATCACGCTTAATGATTTGCTCATGCTGAATCTTGTTTTATTTGGTCCTCCAGGGGCTGGTAAAGGAACCCAAAGTGAAAAAATTATAGAAAAATATCACCTAACACACCTTTCGACGGGAGATTTATTCCGAAAACATTTAGGAGAAGGCACAGAGCTCGGAAAGCTTGCCAGAAAATATATGGATGAGGGCCGGCTTGTACCAGATGAGGTGGTGATTGGAATGGTGGGAGATAAAATTTCTTCGACTACGGATACCAATGGTTTTATATTTGATGGATTTCCAAGAACTGTTGCCCAAGCAGAAGCACTTGATAGGCTTATGGCTAGTCAAGGGTTGGCAATTTCCGGTATGATTGCCTTAGAGGTAGAAGAAGAGGTCCTTAAAGCAAGGATAAGGGAAAGAGGTAAAACATCAGGAAGAACTGATGACCAAGATGAGCAAAAAATCGAAACAAGGATTAAAGTGTACCTAGATGAGACGCTTCCAGTCGCTGGGTACTATGAAAAACAAGGTAAACTTGCCAAAATTAACGGGGTAGGTGATATCGACAACATTTTCAATGACATATGTAAAGTAATGGACGGGTATTGATCCGCTATTTTTCTTACCTTTGCAGGCAAATTACTTGGCTAAGCTATTTGGTTTAGCCTTTTTTATTCAACAATCAGCATGGCAGATTCCAATTTTATAGATTATGTGAAGTTTTGCTCCAGATCAGGAGCAGGTGGTGCAGGATCTGTGCATTTCAGGAGAGAGAAACACGTTCCAAAGGGGGGACCTGACGGAGGAGATGGCGGAAGAGGTGGGCATATAATATTAAGAGGAAATGCCCAACATTGGACACTCCTACATCTTAAGTATAAAAAACACGTCATTGCAGAAGATGGCAAGGGCGGTGAAGGTGGCAGAAGAAAAGGAAGAGAGGGACAGGATGTATATCTTGATGTGCCTCTCGGAACAGTGGCAAAAGATGCAGAAACTCTAGAAATCCGTTGTGAAATCACAGAAGATGGACAAGAGGTAATCCTTACATCAGGTGGAAGAGGAGGCCTAGGAAATGACCATTTCAAAACATCAACCAATCAAGCCCCTCATTTTGCCCAACCTGGTGAACCGGGAATAGAAGAATGGATCATCCTTGAGCTTAAACTTTTGGCAGACGTGGGACTAGTAGGTTTTCCAAATGCAGGAAAATCCACCCTACTCGCCAGCCTTTCTGCTGCAAGACCGGAAATAGGTGATTATCCATTTACTACCCTAGTTCCAAACTTAGGCGTCATTTCCTATCGAGATGACCGCTCTTTTGTGATGGCCGATATTCCTGGTATCATAGAAGGGGCTGCAGAAGGCAAAGGACTGGGACTAAGGTTTCTCAGACACATTGAACGCAATGCTACCTTATTATTTATGGTACCGGCTGACGCTGCTTCCATTAATGACCAATACAAGATCCTTCTAGGGGAACTGAAGAAATATAACCCTGAATTACTCGATAAAAGAAGAATACTGGCTATTACTAAATCAGATATGCTTGATGAAGAACTCATGGAACAAATGAAAGCTGATATTCCGAAAGAGATTCCATATGTTTTTATTTCCTCTGTGAGCAATTACAATCTAGACAAACTGAAAGATCTTCTCTGGCAGACAATCAATCAAGATTAAATGTCAGAATGTCAGTTTGCTTAGCTATGGCAAACAAATTGTTGGATGGGAGAATGAATTAATGCATTAAGAAGATGGCTGAAAACGAGACTATACACAACGAAAACCTGCAGTCTGAAGAGCAGGAAATGAACACTACCGATACTATGGGTGAACAATTTGAAGAGCAGACGAATCAGGAATCGGGGGAAACTTCAGATGTCAAACACCAAGATGAAATCCAGGAATTGAAAGATAAATACCTCAGGCTTTATTCAGAATTTGAAAATTATCGAAGGAGAACCAGCAAGGAAAGGCTCGAACTGATCAAAACAGCCGGAGAAGAACTGATTAAGGATATCATTCCTATAATGGATGACTTTGAAAGGGCTTTTAAGGCTAATGAAAAAGAAGAAAATGCAGCTGTTGTAAGAGAAGGCAATCAGTTGGTTTTTCACAAACTCACGCGAATCTTGGAATCTAAAGGGCTTAAACCTATGGATGATCTAATTGGAAAATCTTTTGATGCAGATACCCAAGAGGCGATCACCCAGATACCTGCTCCGTCAGAAGAGTTAAAAGGTAAAGTCATCGATGTGGTAGAGAAAGGCTATATCATGGGTGATAAAGTTATCAGATTCGCCAAAGTTGTTATAGGCGCATAAGGAAAAGATATGGCAAAGAGAGATTACTACGAGGTCTTGGGGGTTTCAAAATCAGCAACCCAAGATGAAATCAAGAAAGCCTATAGGAAACTGGCAATCCAGTACCACCCGGACAAAAATCCAGACAATCCTGAAGCTGAAGACAAATTCAAAGAAGCTGCTGAGGCATACGAGGTTTTGAGCAATGCCGAGAAGAGACAGCGATATGACCAATTTGGACATCAGGGACTAGGCGGAAACGGTGGATTTTCCGGCGGCGGCATGAACATGGAGGACATTTTCTCCCAGTTCGGTGACATATTTGGCGGTGGCGGAGGTGGTTTTGAATCCTTCTTTGGAGGAGGTAGAGGCGGAAGAAGAACCAAAAAGGGAACCAACCTTAGAGTTAAGCTTAAACTGAACCTCAAAGAAATCGCCAACGGCGTTGAGAAAAAAATAAAAGTCAAAAGACAGGTACTGGCCGAAGGTGTGACTTTCAAAACTTGCAGTACTTGCCAAGGTTCAGGTCAGATCAAAAAAGTCGTCAATACCATGCTGGGTCAAATGGTTTCAGCCAGTACCTGCCCAGCCTGCGGCGGGAATGGACAGTTGGTAGACCATAGACCTTCAGATGCTGACCCAAGAGGTCTTGTGTTGAAAGAAGAGGTCATCTCTATCAATATTCCTGCAGGTGTGGCAGATGGTATGCAGCTCAGCATGTCAGGAAAAGGTAACGAGACAGCAGGTGGCATTCCTGGGGACCTACTGATCGTCATTGAAGAAATGGAGGATGAGGTCCTACAACGCAATGGCAACGATGTAATATTTGACCTCTATGTCAGCTTTATAGATGCCGCATTAGGTGCACAGATCGAAGTACCTACCATTGATGGAAAAGTAAAAATCAAATTGGATCCCGGAACCCAAAGTGGCAAAATGCTGCGCCTCAAAGGCAAGGGGATTAGGGACATAAACGGATATAATAGAGGTGATCAACTGATACAGGTTAATGTCTGGACACCGAAGCAACTGTCCAAAGAGGAAAGGCAAATACTTGAAAACTTACGGAACTCTGAGAATTTCAGACCTGACCCTGGAACTTCTGAAAAAAGTTTCTTTGAAAAAATGAAAGAATTTTTCTAAAAATTTTGGAGCCGGACTAAAATCCGGCTTTTTTTATACCTTTAAAACCTTTTAGTAAGATTGTCGTTTCCTATCGGTATGCTGAATAGATTATGCTTATTAATTGGCTTGGGCATTGGAATCAGCTTTCAACTAGACGCTCAAATCACCAAGGAGTTTAAAGTTGAAGAAAAGCATGGTTACAATCTCGTGCATGTAGATTTCAATGTTTATAAAGGAGTATCGAATATTAAAAGAAAACAAGGTGACTATCCCTTGCATATCCATTCCGATTTAGCCAAGGTCAATATTTTACCCTCCTTCTCTCATAATATAAAAGACAAAGTTCTTAATGCCCATTTGGTTCATCGCAATGTAGAATCTGAAAATCTGGGCAAAAGTCTCTCCTATAAACTTTTTTCAAGTTCAAGTGATGACTTTGACCACCGATGGGATGTTGGCCTGAACTCTAATTATCTTTATAATTTGAATTTATATTTTGGTATTGGCAGAGCGAATTTGGATCTCTCGCATTTGCCTGTATCTAATTGCGTAATAAAATCCGCTAGTGCAGACGTGTTTTTGGATTATACAAATAAGGCTGCCAATCCTGTTAAAATGGATTCCATGCTGGTAAGTATCAACATGGGCAACTTAGAGGCACACCACCTGAATTACACCAATGCCAAGGAGATGATATTTGAAATCAACTATGGTACGTTAAATCTTGAGTTTTCAGGAAATATGCCAGAAGCCTGCAAGGTATATGCAATGGTAGGAGCAGGTAAAGTAAACATTACTTTACCTGATGAATCACAACCCTTTATCCTTCAGATCAAATCCACTCCCATGTGTAGAACCTATCTACCCAAGCATCTTCGAGATATCGGCAACAAAACGTATGTAAGCAAAAGCTATAAAGAAAATGCCAACAACCTGATGCAGTTCACAGTTGATGTATCAGTAGGGTCAGTTACCATCAAGTAAGCTCATTCATTTTTAAATCGGGCATCAATTGAACATCCTCGAAATCCAAAATCTCAATAAAGCTTATGGAACCAACAAAGCTTTAACAGCTATCTACTTAAATATTCCCAGAGGAGGCATCTTCGGCTTATTGGGACCCAATGGCGCAGGAAAGACATCTTTGATCAGAATCATCAACCAGATAATTGAAGCCGATTCAGGTCATATCAAGTTTAATGGTGAGTCCCTCAATCCCAGGCACATTTCCAAAATCGGTTATTTACCTGAAGAACGTGGTCTCTACAAAAAGATGAAAGTATGGGATCAGTTGATGTACTTTGCTCAACTGAAAGGAATGAAACATGCCACTGCCAAAGAAAAAGTATTGCATTGGCTGAAGAAAATGGACATCCTGAATTGGAAGGACAAGCGGATAGATGATCTTTCCAAGGGGATGGCCCAAAAAATCCAATTCATTGCTACAGTGATCCATGAGCCTGAATTGTTGATCTTAGATGAACCATTCTCAGGATTTGACCCCATCAATGCAGAAATCATCAAGAACGAGATTCTTGAATTAAAGGAAAAAGGCATCACACTTGTACTGTCTACCCATCGCATGGAATCTGTGGAGCTTCTCTGCGACCGTGTGGCCATGATCCATAAAAGTCACAAAATTCTGGAAGGAAGTCTAGCCGAAGTCAAAAATCAGTTTCGGCCACACATTTACAAGATTAAAATTAAGCCAAATGGAACCCCTATTCCGGAAGAATGGAATTACACCACTCAAGATGGCATATTGACATTCCAAATGTCACTTGCAGGACAAACACCCAATCAACTGTTGTTAGAATTAATAGAATTTGGTGAAATTTTGGCATATAATGAAATGCTCCCTACTATGGAGGAGATTTTTATCCAACAAGTAAAGAATCATTCCCATGAATAAAATATGGCTAGTCATCAAGCGGGAGTATCTGTCAAGGGTACAGAAAAAATCTTTTTTGCTCGCCACACTTTTGACTCCTTTAATTTTTCCAGCCATAATGGGAGTCTTCCTTTGGATTGCACTGGATGAATCTAGCGACAATGATCTGAGAATTATAGAGGTTGTAGATGACAACAACTTGTTTTTCATAGAAAGCAATGATCAATATGCTTTTTCCTTTTCTAAGACCGACCTTGAAACAGGCAAAAAGATGGTTCAAAGTGGTGAACGATTCGGCTTTCTATACATTCCCAAAATAGATCTTACAAAGCCTACCGGAATCATCTATTATGGCGAAAAAAACCCAAGCATGAGTCTAATTTCCTTTTTAGAAAACAGCCTTAAAAGAAGGATTGAAGAACAGCGGCTTTTTGAATCAGGAATTGACCCTCAAGTAATTGCAGCATACCGAACAAAAGTAAATGTGAAGGCGATAACACTTGATTCTGGCGGAAGTGAAGTGATTTCAGATGCCACAGTCAACTATGCGATAGGGTTTATAGCCGGGATTTTGATCTACATGTTTATTTTTATTTATGGAAATCAAATCATGCAGGGTGTAATTGAAGAAAAATCCAGTAGGATCATTGAAATACTTGTATCAAGCATCAAACCCTTTCAATTGATGATGGGAAAAGTTGTAGGAATAGGTGCAGTGGGTCTTACCCAGTTTCTGATTTGGGTGGTGCTAGTCAGCGGCATTTCAAGTATTGTCATGGGTTTTTTTGGCATGCAAATGCCTCAACAGCAGATGATGGAAATGGCCAGTCCTGAAATCAGTCAGGTAATGCAAGGCTCTGAGGGATATCAGAACTTCCTTCAGGTTATCTATGGCATCAATTTTTTCAAATTGGCCCTGACATTTGTGTTTTATTTTTTGGGAGGATACCTGTTGTACGGTGCGTTTTTTGCTGCCATTGGAGCAGCAGTGGATGCACCTTCAGAAGCCCAGCAATTCATGCTACCCATCACCATTCCTTTGATCATTGCCTATATGGGACTGTTTGTGTTTGTTTTAGTTGACCCAAACAGTAAAGTGTCTTTTTGGCTTTCTATCATTCCACTAACCTCCCCCATAGCCATGATGGGAAGAGCGAGCTATGGAGTCCCTGCATGGGAAATGGTGTTGTCCATGGGGCTTTTGGTCATTGGGTTTTTGATCAGCATCTGGATTGCAGGAAAAGTTTACAGGATAGGCATCTTGATGCATGGTGCCAAGGTCAATTATAAATTATTGTGGAAGTGGATTAGCGCATAAAAAAGGCCGCATTTAGCGGCTTTTTTTATTCTCCATCTGAGTAATTGTAGCTATCAATTTGCTCCTTTACCCAGTCTTTATATTTGTCAAATCTATATTCATCCCAACGATCCTTGTACTTACCGGAATTGTTGATCAGAAATTTGAAACCGGTTGCAGCCTTAGGTTTGCTGAGCGCGTTTACCAGTTCATCCTGAAAGACTTTTTCTTTTACAATTCTATCAGCAAAATTCTCCATCATTTGATGCTCCTGATTGGCTTCCATTTTGGTGAATTCTACATAATTATCCGGATTGTCTTCTATTTCATCTAAAATATCTTCCTCTTCAGGGGTAAGATCATAATTGAAATAATCTTCATCATCAGGGAGATGATGGATTTTTTTGTTATCAATCTGGTAAAAGCAAATCATTCCCTTTAGCAGCTGAGCCGCTATCTTGTCCACTTCTTTTTCTGATAGGGTAAACATTATGGGCAAATAAAATTTTTTGAAAATTAATTTAACAAAACTGTAAAAACAAATTTACTAGGTTAGTCTTCTTGGGTCTATTTGTCCTCAAATATCTTTTTTAATACGCTGATTTCCAACTCATGTCCACCAGAGAATGAGAGTCTTTCAGCCTTAACACCCAAAGAATTGATGATTTCCTCTTGAATCTCCAAAGATTCAGGACTAATGAAAGGATCTTTGTCGCCAAGTACAATCCAGGTTTTACAATTTTTGAGGTTATTGCCCTGAATACCCGCTCTTAAATCTTCAGCATAACCACCTGCCCATAAGACTAAAGTTTCTACTGGGACACGAAGTTGGTCAACCCATCTTGTAGCTGTCGCTGCTCCCTGTGAAAAACCAAGAACTTTGATTTTAGGCATTTCAGCATACTTGACCAAGTAACTATTTAAAATCGCATTAAGAAAATTATTGTTATTATCAATTGCAGATAGTCTTTCATGTTTGGTCATCCAATTGGCCCCAACTCTACCCGAAAATCCTTCAAGATATGCATGATTTGTACCTTCAGGGGCAATGATCAACCTACGTTCATCATAAACAGGTTTGAATTTTTCCAGAAAAAAAGCAGCTAACTGACCGTAACCATGCAATACAAACCAAATTTCATGTTCCGAACGGTTCACAATATGGGAACGATAGTAGTGAGCTGCAGCCTCAAATTTGATCTTATTTTTCATCAGCTCTTTAAATCATTGAATCGAAATGGAAGCAATTGTTCTATACTTTTAGCTTTCAGAATCTCGCCATCTGAATTGAGCATTAAAATCTCTATAGGATGGCTAAATTTGACTTCATATTCATTAATCGTTTGTCTACAAAGTCCACAAGGGGTGACATTTGCCATTATAGCACCATTTCTCCTCCTTGCAGCTATAGCAATCTTTACCGGTTTCGCTCCTGGGTTATTGCCTAAGGCATAACTAAGTACTGCTCTTTCTGCACAAACCCCCACTGGAAATGATACATTTTCCTGATTATTTGCAGCATAAATTTCCCCATTGTCAAGAAGTAATGACGCCCCTACTAAAAAATCCGAGTAGGGAGCATGTGCATTCTCAAGTATCCGGACAGCACGCTCCATAAGATCTTTTTCAATTTCTGTCCATTCATCAGGAGCTAACAGTTCCAAGACAATGTTCACTTCAACACTTTTACTCATGAGGTTTTCTAAAAAGATTTATTTACAAAAAACATTCCGCAATTTTAGTTTTTTATCTTTATCAGCCTAGTAGTTTTTGCCCTAGGCTGTTTTTTAGCAAATTCACATCATAATACCTGGTACATGTCTACAATATTGATCATTGGCGCTGGAAAATCTTCATCCTATTTGATTTCCCATCTTCTAGATACTGCCACTTCCAAAAACCGTAAAATAATCATTGCTGATCTTTCGGAGGAAGTGGCCTCTCAAAAAGCCGCCAATCATCCTGCTGCCACAGCCAAATCCATTGATCTAGAGAATTTGGCAGAAAGGAGAATGCTCATACAGGCTGCAGATGTAGTCATTTCTATGTTGCCACCTTCTTTACATCCCATGATTGCCCAAGATTGCCTGGACTTAAATCGACATTTTTTTTCCGCATCTTACGAAAGTGCATTTATGCGAGGTTTGGCAGAAGAAATCAAATCTAGAGGACTACTATTTCTAAATGAATGTGGCCTTGATCCTGGCCTTGACCATATGTCTGCTATGAAAATCATTCATACACATCAGACTTTAGGCCACACAATCACCTCCTTCAAATCTTACTGTGGAGGAGTACTGGCTCCCGAAAGTGAAGACAATCCATGGAAATATAAGTTGTCCTGGAATCCAAGAAATGTGGTACTTGCGGGGCAAGGTGTGTCAAGGTTTATCAGCAATGGCAATTATAAATACATTCCTTATCATAAATTGTTTAAAAGACTGGAACAAGTACATTTTGAGGAGGTAGGATCTTATGTCGGATATCCAAATAGAGATTCGTTAACCTACAGAAGACTCTACAACCTAGAAGATATCCCTACCTTAATCAGAGGCACACTTAGAAGACCTGGCTTTTGTGAAAGCTGGAACATCTTAGTCCAACTAGGACTCACGGATGATTCTTTTACGGTAGATTTTCCGGAAGGGTTTACTTACAAAATGCTCTTGGAAACGTTCCTGCCTGAAGGGAATCATGAGCCAATTGAAGAAAGATTAAAGCACTACTTGCCCGAGATTACAGCAGCAGATATTGAAAGATTATCTTGGCTTGGTCTTTTTGATGACAAGCCGATCCCGAAGCCCAATGGAAGTCCAGCTGCAATCTTACAGTTACTGTTGGAAGAGAAATGGAAATTGGATACAAATGACCGGGATATGATAGTCATGCAACATCAATTCAAGATCCAAACGCCGAAAGGTGAAAAACAACTCGTTTCCAGCCTCGTTAGTAAAGGAGATTCTTCCCAGCTAACTGCTATGGCTAAAACGGTTGGCTTACCTTTGGCCATTGCTGTAGATCTTTTCTTAGATGGAAATATCAAAGTAAGAGGGTTACAAATTCCGGTAATTCCTGAAATCTATAACCCTATCTTGGATGCTCTTTCTGCAAAAGGCTTAACTTTTACGGAGTCAATAACTGACATCTGAACATCGCTGGCCTATTGGTTGCGGCGATTACTACCTAGGATTCCAATCTGCTGGAGGATCAACAACAGCCCCTGCTATTGTTCTACAATCATCTGGGACAATCTTCGGGGTCTGGGTAAACTGTAGGTTACGCACATTGATGTACACCTGTCTAGTCGCCACGTCTGCTGCAATAAAGTATCCCAATACTGTTTCATCAGGATTGCTAAGGCTGATGATGTTGCCTCTGATATTCGCTGGTGGTGGATCAAAGACACTTCCTGTGATTCCCAATTGCTGTTCCACCAGTCTTAAAAATCTGTGTGCTCCAGGAGACACACTCATTTGCTGGATCTCTGCTCTATAAGTTTGACGGAATTTCATCCCATCATCTTCGACAAACGCAACTTGCACCCGATTGGCCAACCCATTGAAGCCTTCATCTGAGGCCAATGCGAAATTTTGGACTTTCCTGATGTCCTGAGCATAGCAAATTGCACAGCAGTCTTTTGGATCTGGTCCTCTGGGATTTGTCGGATGATTATCAGGTAACCTATGTAATTCCGGATTTGCTACCAAAACATAGACTCCAGGAGATGTTCTCCAATAATATTGATTTTGCTGATCTCCCGGATCAGTAAAATGGGCAAAAACCTGAACTCCTATTTTATCCAAAAGTCTATTTTCAGTAGCCAGCTTAACTGACCTATAAGATAGGGAGTCTATCTGGGGTACAGGAAGAACTTTTTCAGGCAATGACACATAAGAATTGCCCAAAACATCAATTTGAAGCGAATATGATTTCCCCACTACCGCACGGAAATCTGAGGGAGTCCAATATACTCCCCGTTCAGCCTGTTCTTCAAGGAAAACCACTTCTCCATCAGAATCCCTTATCGCTACAGTGGCCTGTGTAACAGGACGGATCAGTCCCTCAAATACACTTCCATAAGTGTCCGTTCTAGTCAATTTGATCACATGTGGTCCTGGGGCAGTAGTGATATACCCATCAACAGTAATCAATCTTTCTCCCTCAGGTAGCTCCAGTTTGTATGGATCAATACAAGAGACCATTAGCAGTAGTAAAAGATATAATGTATACCGTAACATATGGTTTAGAATTTAAGGGAGTAGCTCAACGTTGGCAATGGCACACCTAAAATGGCTAGCCTATATGGCTGAGGTGGGGAGCCTGGTTGATCAGAAAAGAATATCGAAAATGGGTTTTTCCGCCCATACACATTCATGACAGCAAAAGTCCAATCTCCATCAAAGAATTTACCTTTCCCTTTAAGCTGGAAGTTCATGGATAGATCAAGTCGGTGAAAGTCAGGAAGCCTTTTCATATTCCGGTCCCTAAAAAATGCTAGGGAATTTCCTGCAAAATCAAATTTTGCTTCTGGGAAAGTCAAGGGTCTGCCTGTACTGTAAGAAAATGTTGTAGATAGAGACACATTGGAAGCAAGCTTGTAATTGCCCACAAGAGTTAGGTCATGAGGTTTGTCAAAATTTGCTGCAAACCATTCACCATTATTGATGATTTCATCCTCATATGGTGTCAGCACCTTTCTCAAAGCTCTTGAGTAGGTATAACTGGCCCAACCTGTAGTTCTGCCAAGGTTTTTCTTTACATATACTTCCACACCGTAGGCACGGCCGATACCTGGAATGACTTCTGTTTCAAGATGATTCTGAAGCAACAGCCTCGCACCGTCTTTGTATTCGACGACATTTTGGATGTCTTTATAATACACTTCCAGGGATGTTTCAAAAATATTTCCCTTGAGATTTTTATAAATCCCTAAGGAATATTGATCTACTATCTGTGGCCTGATAAACTGGTCACTGAGCTTCCATACATCTGTAGGTGCAATGGTCGCCGTGTTGCTGATCAAGTGGATAAACTGGTACATTTTATTGTAACCAGCCTTTATTGAAGTTTTGCTATCAATAGAGTATCTGAGGGAAGCCCTTGGTCCCAAACCACTGTAGGTTTGAATCGTTTCACCATCGGAATATGTTCGCTCACCTGTCACACTGGTGGGGCTTAAAGGAAGGTTTTCAGCGTAATCGCGTACTATCCTTGGACCCAAATATTGATAACTATCATACCTCATTCCATAAGAAATACCGATCTTTTCTCCGAGTTCAAGTTCGTGTTGTAAATACACACCACTTTCTCTTCCAAATTCGGACTGAACCAGTCTTGGTAAAACAGTAGGATCACCTTCCCCATTTAAGCCGGGTATTAGCTCTCCAGGTTGAATGGTAAGCATTTTAGTATCACCTCCAAAACTTACCCGGTTTCTTTCGCCTAAATTATAGGTAAAATTAAGCCTCAAACCCATGTCCTTGATTCCGGAAAGTAGGTCGAAATTGTTTATTCCGGATTTGTTGAATATCGAAAAATCGTATTGGGTATAATACCCTATAAGATCTACATTGGCTTTTTCAGAGAGCTTTCCCAAATACCTCAAGGAATGACTCATATTGGTCCATGATATGGTTGTGTCAGAGGCTAAAGCAAAATCATCGTAACTCCTGTAAAAACTGTAAGTGATGTTATGGTTTTCATTTATCTCTCCATATACGATTCCATTGACATCGTAAAAATTTGCCTGACTTGCCCGGAGTTCTGGGTTGCTCAAGGTACCAAGGAGCCAGTTGATATATGAACCCCTAAAACCCACTTTTGCAGAAATTTTGTCCTTGACTATTGGGCCATTTAAGGAAAGTTTTCCGGATACTGACCCTGCCATCAAATCACCGCCCCATGATGTGGTGCTACCGGATTTGGGTGTTATATCAAGAATTGAAGAACCTCTGCCTCCATATTTAGTGGGAATAATGGCTTTATACAACGTGAAATCATTGACCACATCAGGATTGAATGCAGTGAAAAGCCCGAAAAGGTGGGAAGGATTGTATATTGGAGCTCCTGCAAACATGATGAGATTCTGATCTGCACCTCCACCACGAACATTTAGACCGGATGAAGCTTCCCCTACTTGGCTTACACCGGGGAGTGTGGCAATAGAGCGGATAATATCAACTTCTCCTAAAAAAGGTGGTAACTCCTTCAAGGTGTTCATACTGATACTGATGGATCCCATGTCGGTACTTCGGATGTTTTTTTCCGGATCGCGTCCATAGATCACTACATCATCAAGTGTAAAATCCTCTTGTACCATGCTGATATTGATTCTACCCTCTCCGACCGCCACAAATGGATAAACTACAGTTTCATATCCCACATATCTGATTTCCAATACATACTCTGCCCTGTCAAGTACAAGAAAAAAACTGCCATTGGAATTTGTAATCTCTGTCTTAGCTGTTTCTCTTACAGTTATTGTAGCTCCTACTAAAGGATCACCTGTGATGTGGTCGATGATCCTTCCTGAAATTTTTAGATTTTTGAGTTCTCCTATATCCCTGCCAATTACCGGAGCTTTTTGTTGGGCAAAGGAGGCCATGCTGTAACACAAACTGAGTATCAGATATAGCGGTAAAATTTTCTTCATACGCATTGAATTAAATACCATTAGGGTCAAAAACATAAAACTCCATAGGCCCGCTGAATTGAATTTCACCACTCCTCAGCAAATAAATCAACCCATTGTGTACAAACACTCCTGCATTTTTGGCTTGGAGTATTCCGGGAAACTCATTTTTAGCAGCCCAATTGAGCGTAAGGAGGTCAAGCTCCCAAATCTGGTTGGATCTATCTTCTAAGCCCACATAAGCTTTGTCGCCTATGACCACACCAAAACCTCCCCCATTTCCATAATTGGCCGGAAACTTTGTGACATAATTCCATTTTTGGGTATTGGCATCAAATGCCTGAACTTCTCGAGTCTGTGGATTGATAAAATAAGCCTTGGATTGGTAGGTGAAAGTTGTGGTAGATTTTGTAATCGGAAACGGAGCATTGGCTATTCTCTGCCATTGCCTAAGAGCAGCATCATACCGGTAAGTTTCAAGGGAAAACCCTATTATCCCTCCTATAACATATAGCTCATTACCCAGTGTAAAAGATGCAGCATTGGCTACATCAAAAGGTAGATCCTGAAGCTTTTCAAATATCCCATTGTTGATTCTCCAGAAATCTTTGGCTACAACAAATGGAGCTCTTCCCAACACAGATGATCCTCCTCCAAAATAGGGTCCAGAGGAAAACGACATCCAAAGCGGACCTCCCGAAAATTCCGTTTGAGTCCACTGCCCTGTCCCAACTTCGTACTTCCACATGGAATTATTCATGGCTAACCCTCTGAGTGTCCCTAGACCAGCATAAAATGATGCTCCATCCTGCAACCAGATGTTATCAAAGAATCTTTCAGCAAAAGGGAAATTGCCAATTTTACTATATGTACCTGTGGTATAAGAAAACTGCTGCGGCAAAACCAATTCACTTCCTTGACTTACCACCTTTACGGGTACTGATCTTATTCCAGGTGCCTCAGGAACCCGTACTCTTATACGGGATTCAAAATCAATACCCACAACTACAGCAGGTTTCTCACCAAAAAAGACCTTAGTGTCTGAAGTAAAGTTCCTCCCTGAGATACTGATGACAATTCCAGCTTTACCATTGTTGGGAACAATGGAAGTGACAGCGGGAGAAAGTGTGCTTGTCGTCAAAATATTCCCAAAAATCTGCTGTCCATTATTCTCAATAAACGCTTTTACATAGTAAGTTTTTCGAATACTGAGGCCAGAAACCTCTCCAATAAATCGGCCGGGACCTTGCCTCGCACCAAGGGAAATAATGATGGGCTGGGAAAAACTTTCGTTTTCAGAAAGGTAAAACCCATGGTCAGCTGCATTCACTTCTTGGTTTGTAATTATCCTCCCCAGAAGCCTCAACTTCTCACCACTACTGTAAATAACATCTTCTGTCAATAAAGCAGGAGTAACTTCTTTTTCATCTTCGCAAGATGTTAGCAAGAGGAGAATTATGAAAAATATGGGAATTATCCCATTAAGAACAATTTTCATTTATAATACGAGTAAATCCGTTCTAAAAATAAGGGATAATTACTTTTAAAAAATATTTCTTTAATGCCTGCTTAAAAAAAACTTAAAAAACATCAAAAAATAATTAAAAACTTCTTAAGGAGGGTGGAATATTGAGCGGAATACTCCCCATTTATGTCTTTTAGCAAAATACTACTTTCAATTATAGCCTCTTTGTACAAGGAAAAAGTGGCTATTATACGGATGACATCTTTACCTGGCCTATCTTTTACTTGAAAAATTCTGTGCGGAAATAGTCCAATTTCTGCGCCAATCCTTTCAAAATCTGCAAATTGCCTAGGAGGCAATATGACCCAAAATTTGCCATGATCGGTGAGAAGTGCTGCTACTCCTTTTGCAAGTGCATCAAAAGCCAGTGCATCGGTATGCAACGCAATGTTTCTCTTATTGTCTTTAGATTTGAGATGATCTGAAAAATATGGCGGATTGCTTACAATCAGGTCAAATTTAGACCCAACCTTAACATAATCCTGAAAGGGCATATGGTGTATGCAGATCCTGCTTTGCCACGGGGAGGACTGGAAATTGGCTGAGGCTTGCCTTGCTGCACTTTCATCTATTTCTACAGCCTCAATCTTGGAATGCGGGAATCTCTGGGCAAGCATTAACGCGATAACTCCCGTGCCTGTTCCGATGTCCAAGATTGAGGTAGGTTCATGCTCTTCGGCAAGGGCCCCTAAAAGTACCGCATCGGTACTGATTTTCATGCCACAGCGATCTTGCTCCACCCTGAACTGCTTAAACTGAAAAAACGTATTGGCCATTGTAAATTGAAAGGTTCAAAAACAGCATCAGGAATTTTCATAGGCAACATCTGCGGGTAATCCAGGCATTTCCGCCGCTGCCACAGCCAGTCTGTCACACCGTTCATTTTCCACGTTACCTTGATGTCCCTTGACCCAGACAAAGCGTGGTTTATATTTGAGATGCAAAGGGATATATTTTTTCCAAAGATCAGGATTTTTTTTATCCTTGAATCCTTTCTTCTGCCAACCCCACAGCCAACCTTTCTCGATTGCATCTACTACATACTTACTGTCTGAGTAAATTGTCACTGGGATATCGGCTACTTTAATCTCCTCTAAAGCAACAATTACTGCCAACAATTCCATTCTGTTGTTGGTAGTCAACCTGAACCCTCCGGAAAGTTCTTTGCGGTGCTGCTTATATTTCATCACCACTCCATAACCCCCAGGGCCAGGATTGCCTTTGGCAGCACCATCGGTATAAATGATAATCATTCTGCAAAAGTAAGGGTTTGTTTTACAAACTGACCCTTATTTTGGTTAGATCATTTCTCCAGAAAACAATGCGCTCTTGAAGATTTTTATGGCAATGGAGAGCAATATGATTCCAAAAATCCTTCTCAACACATCTAAACCTGTCTTACCCAGTTTCTTTTCCAACCAATTTGTGCTCTTCAACACTGCATATACAATCCCCAGGTTGATAATTATACCTACCCCGATATTGAGCTGAGTGTATTCAGCTTTGAGCGTCAGAATGGTAGTAAGGGTTCCTGCACCGGCGATTAGTGGAAATGCTATAGGGACAATGGAGGCACTTGTTGTAGATGCATCTGGATCTGGCTTGAATAGCTCAATACCTAAAATCATTTCAGCACCCAAAGCAAAAATGATCAAAGCTCCAGCAATAGCAAAGTCCTCAACACCGATCCCAAACAAGCTGAGGATGGACTTACCTACGAGCAAAAACAGAATCATCAATACTCCTGCTGCCAGGGTAGCCTTACCTGATTGTATATGTCCTACTTTTTTCCTGAGGTTGATTATAATAGGAATTGATCCCAGGATATCAATAACAGAAAATAAAATCAGGGTGACAGAAAAAATCTCTTTCAGACTAAGCATGGTCAATATTGGGAGAGGAAAGCGATCAGCTTATTGAATTCTTTATCTGAAATTGCAGGAAAATTGGCAATTCTGAAGCTAGTTGCCTTCAGCGGACCATATCCACTTCCCAATTGCATGCTATGTTGCTCAGCCTGTTTTTTTATCCCTGTTATGAAAGCTTCTTGACCACTGATAGCCAAGACTGTGCTACTTCTTGTCTCGGGATTCTGGATCAACATTCTCAAAGCAGCTGTTTTGGCGATGGTGTCTTCTAACCTCCTCATTCTTTCTCTGGTAAGCCTATCCGTATGTTGGATCTCCGGCATATCCTGAAGCACCCTATACAAAAGATATATTCCCAGTACGTTTGGGGTATAGTGGGTCTGATAATTTTGGGCATTTTCCAGCATAAAACTAAGGCTGTTGTACCTACCTTTTTCACCTTTGTCCTGACATTTGGCAATGGCTTTGGGAGAAAGCAATAATATTCCAAGACCTGCAGGCAAGCCAAAACATTTTTGAACAGAAGCGTACCAGATATCCGCTATTCCAAAATCCAATTCTATACCAGACATGGAAGATGTTGTATCTACAGCAATCATCTTGTCCGGATACCGCTCTGCTATTGCTGCTATGACGGCCACAGGAACCTGTGTAGCGTTTGACGTTTCGTTTTGGGTAATGGCTATAAGGTCAATTTCTGCACCGATTTCCAACCCGTTGACATCTATAGATTCATCTGCTTGCAGCTTGTGTGCTACAGCTTCTGGATTGATGTGTTTGGCAAATTCAAACCATTTTTTACCAAATGAACCTGAAAAAATATGGTAGCTGGCAGATTGAACGATAGATTGGCTGATAATTTCCCAGTTTTCAGTAGCACTTGAAGTAAATAGCAGTCGATAATCATTCGGAACATGGAGCTTTTCCCGCATCAGTTTTTCAGTCTCTTGATAGAGATCCATAAATACGGCTGAACGGTGGTTGGCACTGAGGATACCTTTTTCGTAGGCTTCCTGCAGATAAAGTGGCAAAGTGTCAAAAACCTTTGAAGGGCCTGGCGCAAATGTGATCATGGCAAATTTAGATTAAAGAAAATAACGTATACCCAATTCATAGCCTTTCATTCCAAGACCTGAAATCATGCCTACGCAGGATTGTGAAATAATGCTTTTGTGTCTGAATTCTTCCCTTTTGTAGATGTTTGAAATATGAACCTCAACAACAGGAGTCTTTACAGAGGCAATTGCGTCAGAAATGGCAACAGAAGTATGGGTATACCCGCCTGCGTTCAGCAGAATCCCATCATAGCTAAATCCGACTTCATGGATTTTATCAATAAGCTCTCCTTCAATATTGCTTTGGTAATACTCGAGTTCCAAATCCGGAAAAAGTTCTTTCAACTGGACCCAATAAGCTTCAAAAGATGTATTGCCATAAATCCCTGGTTCTCTTTTGCCGAGAAGATTGAGGTTAGGGCCATTGATTACGATGATTTTCAACTTTCAATTAGGTTTAGTGGTTTGATACCCAAAGTTAATCAAGGTTTTTACTTTCGTTAAAATTAGCAGCAAAAATAAAAAAGTGTCTTGGTAGAGATGAAAACATTAATTTTACAATTTATGAACATTTTCTAAGCTTGCTATGTCCGAACTCTGGGAGCCTTTTCACAAACAATTTCAGCATTACCTTCAATTAGAGCGCTCTCTTAGCAAAAACACAAGGATTGCCTATCAGCAGGATCTGGACAAACTGAGTCGGTTTATGGCTGGGACCTTTCCAGATGTGAGCCCAATCCAAACCCAATTGTATCATCTCCGCCAATTTATCAATACACTGGCGCAATTAGAAATTTCTGAATATACCCAAGCTAGAATCATCTCAGGGATCAAGGCATTTTTCAGATACCTGATGTATGAAGAGAGGATCAATGAAGATCCATCTCAACTACTCGAAACTCCTAAACTTGGCAGGAAGCTACCTGACACCTTAAGCTATTCAGAAATCACTGCAATACTAGAAAGTATAGACTTATCCTCCGCTGAAGGGCACCGCAATAGAGCAATGCTAGAAGTCCTGTATAGCAGTGGACTGAGGGTCTCAGAACTTACCGATCTTCAATTAGGAAATTTATATCAAGACGTAGGTTTTATTAGGGTGATTGGTAAGGGAAACAAAGAGCGGCTGGTTCCTATAGGTAAAGATGCCCTGAAGTTTATCAATATTTATCTTGAAGATTTCCGTAAGTTCATTACACCTGAAAAGGGTAATGAACAATATATATTCCTCAACAGAAGAGGGAAAAAACTTAGCAGGGTAATGGTTTTTTTGATCATCAAGGCACAGGTATCCGCTATAGGGCTGGACAAAAATGTCAGCCCACATACATTTAGACACAGTTTCGCTACCCATCTTATCGAAGGAGGAGCTGACCTAAGGGCGGTCCAAGAAATGTTAGGCCACGAAAGCATTACCACCACGGAAATTTACACACACTTGGACAGGGACTACCTCAGACAGGTGCTCAACGAATTCCATCCCAGAAAATAGGCTCGGCTTGTGGATTTTGGTGCTATATTTATTCATGGCAATGCATCAAAAGAAGATTATCTTTAATTTAGCAGCTTAAATCAAACAGCACTCCTGTGTACAAATCCCTGCTTAAGCCGGTCCTATTCCTTAAAAACCCAGAAGCGGCACACCATTTTACCTTTTCTTGGATCAAAAGAACCTTCCGTCTGCCCTTGTTAAAGCAGTTGATCCAAGGTAATTTTCATTATGAAAACCCGTTATTGGAAAGGGAGGTATTTGGGTTGAAGTTCAAAAACCCAGTGGGGTTAGCAGCAGGCTTTGATAAAGATGCCAAATTGATCGATGAGATGGCATTATTGGGCTTCGGTTTTATAGAAATCGGTACCCTCACACCAAAAGCACAAGAAGGCAACCCATTACCTAGACTGTTTAGATTACCACAAGATGAGGCATTGATCAACAGGATGGGCTTCAACAATTCAGGTGTAAGCAAAGCAGTTGAAAACTTAAAAAACAGGAAAGCAAATATTCTTATTGGTGGCAACATCGGTAAAAATAAGCATACACCTAATGAATCAGCGGTAGAAGATTATCTTCTTTGTCTGGAGGCTTTACATCCATATGTTGATTATTTTGTGGTAAATGTAAGTTCTCCAAACACCCCGAATCTTCGGGAACTTCAGGAGAAGGAACCTTTGAAGCAGCTCTTAACCGCAGTGATGCGTGCAAATTCCCTGCATCAAACCCCTAAACCAATTTTACTGAAGATTGCACCAGACCTTACAGTGGGGCAATTGGATGATATTGTGGAGATAGTTGTAGAAACAGGCATTGCAGGAGTCATTGCTACCAATACTACTATAGACAGAAGCCAGCTGACCACAGCATCCGCTACAGTAGAAGGTATTGGCGCAGGAGGGGTAAGTGGCAAGGTTCTCGCTAAAAGAAGTACTGAGGTTATCCGATATTTACATAAACAATCCAATGGGGCTTTTCCTATTATTGGTGTAGGGGGGATTTTTACTGCTGAAGATGCTATAGAAAAACTGGAAGCTGGGGCAAGCTTAGTACAGGTCTATACAGGACTTGTCTATGAAGGTCCTAGCATAGTCAAAAATATCAAAAAAGGACTTGTCAGCTATTTCGAAAAAAACAAATCCAAACATTTCTCATAAATTCACGACATCAGCGATTGAAGGAAAGCAATATGGCTTCAGAAACACCCAGAACAAATACTTTTAGAAAGAAAAACGAATCCAAAGCCAAGGCAGCAGAAAAGGAAGGCAGCAAGTTCAATTTTGGACTTGTCAGGGACAAGCGCATACCTTTGACTTTGGGGATCATTTTAATTTCTTTAGGCCTATTCCTTCTTTTTGCCTTTTTCAGTTACCTATTTACCGGTCAGGCGGATCAGAGTATCGTCAATTCTGCCAATGAAGAAGGCATCCGGACCACAGCAACCGAAGCCAGAAATAGATTGGGGCTTTTTGGCGCTCAACTATCTGATATCTTTATCCGAAGATGGTTTGGTTTGGCAGCATTTCTACTTCCCCCATACCTGTTTTTTCTGGGCGTTAAATTATCATTCAAAAAATCTCTCGTTTCGCTTTCCCGGTTTGGCACCTTTGCCCTGTTTTTTACTTTTTGGTTGGGTTTATTGACAGGCTATCTTGTTCAGTTGGCGGATGGATACCACAGTCTTAGCCACCTCAGCGGTGGTTTTGGATATGAACTTGGCAGACTAGCAGATGACTTCTTAGGCTGGGGTACCTTTATCCTAATCGGCGGCTCACTAGTCATATTCAGTATAGTTTTCTTCAATATTGAACAGCTAAAGTGGTTTTCTCCCTCTTTTAAGGATCAGGATGCCGAGGCCGTTCCATCGTCCAAACTTTCCAAAGAGTCAAAAGACGATGTGGAATTGGAAGATGAATTGGATGAGGAGCTAGTTGACCTAGACCAAGACCCACTTTTAGATGAAGAATTGGAAGATGACAGTAGCTGGACCATCACTTCAGATGAAAAGGGAACCAAAAAACCTGTAACCGCTCCTGCCTTCAATATTGAGACTCCGCTATTTGAAGAACCAATGGTGGAGGAAGAAATAATAGAGGATAAAAAGTTTTCTGTAAGTAAACCAGCAGAAGAAAAAACTGCGGAGGAAGTAGAAAATTTAGACCCATACGATCCCACATTGGATCTGCCAAGGTATCAATACCCACATATTGAGTTGCTAAATGACTATGACTTCCAAAAAGTCACTGTATCAAGACAAGAGCTTGAAGACAATAAAAACAAAATCGTAGAGACCCTAGTCAACTTTAAAATCGGGATTCAGGAAATTAAGGCCACAATCGGACCTACAGTAACCTTGTATGAAATTGTGCCGGATCCAGGGGTGAAAATCTCGAAGATTAAAAATCTAGAAGATGATATTGCTTTGAGCCTTGCTGCACTGGGTATCAGGATCATTGCCCCAATTCCCGGAAAAGGGACTATAGGGATTGAAGTCCCTAACAAAAACCGAGAACTGGTTCCTGCAAAATCTGTATTGGGGACAGAGAAATTCATGAAAAGTGACAAGGACTTGCCCGTTGCCTTGGGAAAGACCATCTCCAATGAAGTCTTCGTGATGGATCTTGCCAAAATGCCCCACTTGCTTATGGCAGGTGCAACTGGTCAAGGAAAATCTGTTGGGCTTAACATGATCCTTGCTTCTTTGGTCTATAAAAAACACCCTTCTCAACTGAAGTTTGTGCTTGTAGATCCCAAAAAAGTAGAGCTTACCCTATTCAACAAAATCGAGAGACACTTTCTCGCAAAGTTACCTGGAGCTGAAGAAGCCATTATTACCGACACCAAAAAGGTAATTTATACATTGAATTCACTTTGTATCGAAATGGACCATCGCTATGATTTGCTTAAAGATGCAGGTTGTCGGAACTTGAAGGAATACAATGCAAAATTTGTAGCCCGTAGACTGAACCCTGACAAAGGGCACAAGTTTATGCCTTACATCGTTTTGGTAATAGATGAGCTTGCAGACTTGATGATGACTGCTGGCAAAGAAATCGAGGGGCCAATTGCCCGATTGGCACAGTTGGCACGAGCTATTGGTATTCATTTGGTTGTAGCCACCCAGCGTCCATCGGTAAACGTCATTACAGGTATCATCAAGGCCAACTTCCCAGCTAGGTTATCCTTTAGGGTCACCTCAAAAATTGACAGTAGAACTATCCTAGATGCAGGAGGAGCAGAACAGCTGATAGGCATGGGGGACATGTTGCTTTCCCAAGGCTCTGAAGTCATTAGGCTTCAGTGTGCCTTTTTGGACACTCCAGAAGTAGATAATATTTGCGACTGGATCGGTGAACAAAAAGGATACTCAGATGCCTATCTGCTTCCGGAGTTTGAGGGAGAAGATGGCGATGGAGGTGTAGGTGACATAGATCTATCAGACAGGGATCCATTGTTTGATGATGCGGCAAGATTGATTGTCATGCATCAGCAAGGAAGCACTTCATTGATCCAGCGAAAGCTCAAATTAGGCTACAACAGAGCAGGTAGAATTGTGGATCAACTTGAAGCCGCTGGAATTGTAGGCCCATTTGAGGGCAGTAAAGCACGGGAAGTTTTGATTCAAGATGAAGCAACTTTGGAACGGTTATTGGGAAGCCTCTAAATCCTAAATAAAATACTAATCATACCATTACCCATGTTAAAAAATACAGCATTTCTTCTAGTAATGCTCTTAGGCTTATCCACAGTGACAATGGCCCAGAAAGACCCAAAAGCCAAAGCGGTTTTGGATGGGGTCAGTCAAAAATACAAGTCACTCAAAGGACTAAAAGCGGAATTTGACTTTACCTACAGCAATTCTAAGGATGGATCCAACAGCTCACAATCCGGGGAAATTGCAGTTAAAGGCAACAAATACCATTTGAAGCTTCCAGATCAGGAAATTTTCAACAATGGCAAAAACGTGTGGACCTATATTGTATCTGATAAATACAAAGAGGTGACAATCAATTACGCAGGTGAAGTAGAGGATGAACTCACACCTTCAAGCGTCTATACCATGTACCAAAAAGGGTACAACTATAAACTTTTGGGGGAAAAGACAGAAAATGGAGTAGTAGTACAAGAAATTGAATTGACAGCAGAGTCTCCCAATTCAGCTTTCAAGAAAGTCAATCTTTTTGTGGACAAAAACAAAAAGGATCTTATGGGCTGGAAGATTTTTGATGCGCAAGGAGGGGTTTTCCATTATAAATTCCGCTCAGTCAATACCAATGTAGACTTACCGGAAGAGACATTTGTATTCAATCCACAGAAATACGGAAAAGTTGAAATCATAGATCTGCGCTAAAAACAAGAGAATAGGCCAGCTCAATCAATTTTTTTCTATTTTTGAAAAAAAACTGATTCATGACCTGTCAAACGCTTTTCGAAAGAATTAAAGCTAAAAAATCATATCTATGTGTCGGATTGGACACAGACATCAATAAAATACCGGATCACCTCCTCAAGGAAAGTGATCCGGTATTTGCGTTTAACAGGACTATAATTGATGCCACAGCAGATTATGCAGTCGCCTACAAGCCGAATATCGCTTTTTATGAAGCCCTTGGTCCTAAGGGCTGGGAAAGCCTTCAAAAGACCTTGGAGTATATTCCAAAAGATATTTTCACCATTGCAGATGCCAAAAGAGGTGATATAGGCAATACTTCTGGACTTTATGCAAAGGCATTTTTTGAAACCATGAATTTTGACTCCATTACGGTTGCACCTTATATGGGGGTAGACAGTGTGCAGCCGTTTCTGGCATATCCAGACAAATGGGTGATCCTATTGGCGCTCACATCGAATGAAGGTAGCCAGGATTTCCAGCTGATCACCTCTACTTCAGGCAAGCCGCTTTTTCAGGAAGTTTTGGAAAAAAGCCAAAACTGGGGATCTGTAAATCAGCTCATGTATGTGGTGGGTGCTACTAGGGGTGATAAAATCGGTGAAGTGCGAAAAATTGTTCCCAATCATTTTTTTCTTGTTCCTGGTGTCGGCGCCCAGGGAGGAAGTCTGGAGGAAGTCAGTCGCTATGGCATGAACAGTAGCTGCGGGCTTTTGGTCAATAGCTCCAGAGGGATCATTTATGCCTCGTCAGGCAAGGATTTTGGTTCTTATGCAGCACTAGAGGCCAAAAAACTTCAAGAAGAAATGGAAGGTTATTTGAACCTCTATTGCAAGTAAGTCAATATCGAGGTTCTTCATACCAGGTTTTGTGGACAATCTTCCAATGTCCATCTATACGAAGTAGGGTAAGATAATCGAAGTAATATATCCCTGGCCAATTCAATTCTACTTTTGCAATAGCGGTATATCCTGTGATTTCTATATCAATTAATTGATTGTGGTGGGAAGAGAGATCTCTTTTCCCACCTTTAGATGTAGCTTCTACCCATTGGGTAAATGGCGTCACATGTAATACTGCCCCTCTATATCCAATCAATTTTGCTTCAGGATGAAATGCCTGCTCAAGCTTTGCTTTGTCCCGCTCCATCATGCCATCAAAGTAAAGCTGAATTGTTTCAGCAATGGCAGATTCATGGGTTGATACCTGAGCCCATACAGGAGATAGCATGTGCAGCATCACAAAGAGCAGGACTGCTTTTCTCATAAATCTTTTGAATAGGTACAGTAGCTATTTGCTGAGCTGTCTGCACTTTATATGATGTCAAAACCTAGGTAAGGAACAAGTACCTTCGGCATTAAAATCCCTTCTTCTGTTTGGTTGTTTTCAAGAATGGATGCTACGATCCTAGGAAGCGCCAAAGCACTACCATTGAGCGTATGAGCCAGTTGGGTCTTCTTGTCTTCACCTTTAAACCTCAGCTTGAGCCTATTGGCCTGGAAAGTCTCGAAGTTACTTACTGAACTAACTTCCAACCATCTTTCCTGAGCTGCAGAGTAAACTTCCATGTCATAAGTAAGTGCTGAAGTGAATCCCATATCACCACCACATAGTTTCAATACTCTATAAGGAAGTTCAAGTTTTTGCAATAACCTTTGCACGTAGCTACTCATTTCTTCCAAGGCTTCGTAGGACTTGTCAGGATGCACTATTTGTACAATTTCTACTTTGTCAAACTGGTGAAGTCTATTGAGCCCACGGACATGTGCTCCCCAACTGCCGGCTTCTCTCCTAAAACATGGGGTAAAACCCACATTTTTGATCGGGAATTCCATTTCGTTAAGAATCACATCCCTATAGATATTGGTAAGCGGCACTTCGGCTGTTGGTATTAGGTAGAGCCTGTCAGCAGTCGCTTCATACATTTGACCTTCTTTGTCAGGAAGCTGACCTGTTCCGTATCCTGAATCTTCATTGACTAGTATAGGAGGCTGAATTTCAGTATATCCTTCGCGCTGCGCTTCATCTAGGAAAAAGTTGACAAGTGCTCTCTGAAGCCTAGCTCCCCTTCCTTTATAAACAGGAAATCCTGCACCGGTAATTTTCACTCCCAAGTCGAAATCAATGATGTCGTATTTTTTGATGAGATCCCAGTGTGGCTGCTTAGATTCAGGCAATTGTGGAATAGTGCCGTGCTGAAACACAATCAGGTTATCCTCTGCGGATTTACCTTTGGGCACAGACGCATGAGGGACGTTCGGCAAAGTATACAACAATTGTTTCAGCTCTTCTTCAAAGTCCCCATAAGCACTCTCAAGGTTTTTGATCTGCTCTTTGATTGCAGCAGTACGGTCTTTGACCTGCTCGGCCTCCTCTTTTTTACCTTCCCGCATCAGTTGACCCACCTGCTTGGAAATCGAATTGGCCTCAGCCTGCAGTGCATCGCGCTCTGACTGGGTTTCTTTTCTTCTTTTGTCCAGTTCCAACACTTGATGAAGTGCAGCTTCTGCATGTGGGAAATTCCTTTTTTGTAAACCTTCTAAAACGGTTTCAAAATTTTCTCTGATCGTATTGACTAGCAACATAACGTGGAATAAGTATCTAAAGTGGTACAAAGATAAGGATGTTCATGACATCCTACCGCCTTGCAAAGGTGTAAGTTTACTGTACAACGATGGTTTTACTGGATTCAGAAAAGGGCCCATCAAGGGGTTTGTTGTCTTTCTTCAAAAGCTGCACAGTGACATTGTATGTTCCCTTTGGAAGGTTGGCTACCCGTACTGGCCTTACCTCATCAATTTCATATTCAAATTCACCAATATTGATCCTAACTTTCAATTTATCCAGTTTCATATCCCCTCCCAAAAGTAAAAAGTCAATGGTGATTTCTTCGGAATCGGCATATGTCTGCCCATTAAGTGGGAGGTTGAGAACGATATATGGCTCAGCAGAATAAGGGAAAGGCCGTGTATCTCCTACCATGAAATCCCTGTCAATGTAATTGCCGAATTCCTTCAATGCCAATCCCTCCCTATCGACGAGGTAGGCCACTGCCCTATAGGTTCCTTCCTTAAGTTCACGGTTGAAAATCGGCATGTTATATCCTATTGGGTCTCCGGAGTTAAGGATCAATTTGAGTTGATTACCCGTAAGACCTTCATTGTAGGGAAAATTTTTCAGATTGAATTCAAATGGTATTTTTCCGGGTCTAAAAACTTGGTTACCCAAGGGAGAGAACATTTCAATTATAGCATCGGGATAATCATTTTTTTCATCATAATAATAAAAACTGATGTCCTTCTTTTGTGATTCCTCTTCCACATTTGACTCTTGCACGATAATTTTTTCTTCCTTCTTCTCACGAGATGAATCGCAAGCAAGTTGAAAAAATAGGACTGGAACAAGAAAAAAACCGGAAAATTTCTTCATGACTAAACTGGTTTAACAATTGAATTATTTAAAATTAATAGAATTTAGGTTACCTTTCCGCATAATTTACACCTAATATGACAGAGATTTTGTATGATGAGATCCCTTCGTTGGATCTTGCGGATTTTACTGGAGGAGATGCTATAAAAAAAGCAGCCTTTGTGGAAAAACTGGGGCAGGCTTATCAAAATATAGGCTTTGTTGCCATTAAAAACCATGGCTTATCCAAGGAACTTCAGGAACAGCTGTATGCGACAATCAAAAAGTTTTTTGCTTTGGCAGATTCCCAGAAAGCGGCCTATGAAAAACCCGAAATCGGTTTTCAGAGGGGTTATACCGGTAAAGGGAAAGAACATGCCAAAGGAAGAAATACAGGTGACTTGAAGGAATTCTATCATGTAGGTCAAGAACTGGCCGATATCCCTGACTCTGATCCCATCAAAAAAGAATATCCTGCCAATGTTTGGCCTACTGAAATTCCTGAATTTGAAGGTATTGCACTAGAAACCTATAGGACACTCGAAAATGCGGGCAAGAACATGTTGAGAGCCATAGCCTTACATCTTGGGTTGGCTGAGGACTTTTTTGAGTCAAAAGTCAACCATGGAAATTCGATCCTGCGCCAAATCCATTATTTTCCTATAGAGAATCCTGATGAAGTTCCGTCTGATGCCGTTAGGGCAGCCGAACATGGAGACATCAACCTGATCACCTTACTCATGGGGGCAAGTGCAGATGGCCTTCAGGTATTGAGAAAAGATGGCAAATGGATACCGATAACGGCACTTCCAGACCAGCTGGTCGTCAATGTGGGCGATATGCTTGAAAGGCTTACCAATAAAAAATTGAAATCAACTATTCATCGGGTGGTCAACCCACCGAGGGAAATGATGCACACCAGCAGGTATTCTATTCCTTTTTTTATGCATCCTAGATCAGATATGGACCTTACTTGTCTTGACAGCTGCATAGATGAGCAAAATCCAAAGCAATTTCCGGATGTCACAGCTGGAGAATTCCTTGAAGAACGCTTACGAGAACTTGGCTTAAGGAAATAGGCCATGTCTGTAAGAAAGGTCCGATATTATCTTTACCTCAAGGATGTATTGCTCCTTTCGATCACTGCTTTTGGTGGCCCTCAGGTTTTTCTTGCCATGGTGCTAGACACTATGGTAAGAAAACGGGGCTATATCAAGGAAGAGGAACTTTGGGAATTGAATGCATTATGCATGGTATTACCTGGCCCCACCTCTACCCAGACCATTTCAGCTATCGGATTTAGAATAGGAGGAGCGACTTTAGCTTATTTATCACTTTTTGTCTGGATCTTGCCTGCAACAGTTCTGATGATTGCTGCGGCTTTCTTAATTGATTACCTCCAAGAACATACCCCGGGCGCCCTCAATTTTGCCAAATTCATACAGCCTATGGCTATAGGTTTTATCATCTATGCTGCTCAAAAGACTATTTTCAAAATGGTCAAGACCACCGAAGCAATGATCTTGATGATGTTTTCGGCCTTTATCTCATTTTTCTACCATTCTCCATTTCTTTTTCCCTTACTGCTACTTGTAGGAGGTGTCAGTACTTCACTGAAATACCGCAACCACCCCAAACAAGAGGGGGATAAAAACCTGATTATCAATTGGGCAAACTTCTATCTCTGGGGAGGGATTTTGGTATTTGCAGCGGTATTGGGTGCTGTTACCAAAAGTCAGTCAGTACTACTTTTTGAAAACTTTTACCGGAATGGAAGTCTGATTTTTGGAGGAGGTCAGGTACTGGTTCCTTACCTGTACACAGAGTTTGTGGAATTCAAAAAATTCCTTTCCAGTGAAGAATTTCTAACAGGGTATGCCATTTCCCAAGGCGTTCCAGGGCCGACTTTCAGTATCAGCGCTTATGTTGGGGCACTTTCGATGAGAGAATATGGGATAATAGGATTGGTATTGGGAGGATTTATTGCCTCTGCAGGAATATTTCTGCCTGGAACCTTCCTCATTTTCTTTATCATCAGATTCTGGGATCAACTAAAAAAATTCAGACCTGTACGGGCAGCACTAGAAGGTATCAATGCGGTAAGTTGTGGGATGTTGATTGCAGCAGCTTATTTGCTATTTGAACCGCTGGATGCGAACTTGTTGAATATATTTATCATTTTGTCGACCTATCTTTTATTGCAGTACACGAAGCTTTCTTCTCCTTTAATCATTGCTATAGGTGTAGTTGCAGGGGTAGTGTTCAACTGGTGGATGAAATAAAAAAATGCCCCGCCAAAAGCGGGGCAGTGGTCTATTGTCTAGCCAAAACGGCTTTTTCCTTAAACTTCTTGATTTGCCTTCTCAGTCCTTCTACAACCTCATCAGCTGATGCTTCAAATGAATCACTTTGGTGCTTTGCAAAGAGTGTTTTGCCAGGTACGTTCAACTTTATCTCCACGATTTTATTTTCGTTTTTCTCGTTCTTGTCTAGCCTAAGAAACACCTCGCCATCGATAATCCTATCAAAATAAGTATCTAGCTTATCAGCCTTTTTTTGAATAAAGTCGGTGAGCTTACGATCAGCATCGAAATGGATAGAATGCATTTGAAGTTTCATAACAGTATTAATTTAAGTGATAAATATATTAGGCTTTCGGGTGTGCTTGTTCGTACACAGCCTTAAGTTTTTCCATGGAATTGTGCGTGTAAACCTGTGTGGCAGCTAGGTTGGCATGGCCCAGAAGGTCTTTTACAGCGTTTAAATCAGCGCCTTTATTGAGCAAGTGAGTCGCAAAGGTATGCCGCAAAAGATGCGGACTTCTTTTCTGGGTTTGCGCGAAACGGGAGACATAATGATTTACTATCCTATATATCATCATCGGGTAAGCAGGTGCTTTTTTATCCGTAACTATAAAGTTATCAGTAGGCTCAGCTAATCCGAATGTGTCGATAAAGTGAGATTTATAAACCTTTATATGATCCACTAAATACGGGGTAAGCGGGATCACTCTTTCTTTTTTCCTTTTACCAAGAACTTTTACTGTTGCATCAACAAGCTCAAGATCCCGCCAATTGAGCGCCAGCATTTCCGACAGTCTTACTCCTGTCAGGTAAAGAAACTCCATGACCATTCTGTCCCTTTGCCCATTGAAATCATCCGTATATTGGATTTCGTTGATGATATGCCCAATCGTTTCTTCCTGAATAAATTCTGGAAGCCGCTTTGGCACCTTGAGCGTTTTCAATTTGTAAGTAGGGTCTTTAGAGATTACACCTGATCTTAAAAGGTATTTGAAAAATGACCTCAAGGTTGCGATCTTCCTGTTGACAGATGTTGGAGTAAGTTTTTGCTCGACCAGATCTATCAACCAGGCCCTAATTTCAGCATGCCCGACTTCAGAAAGTTCTGTAATGGAAAAGGATTTAGCCACAAACTCCTCAAACTGAGTCAAATCCTTTTGATAGGCTAAAACCGTATGCTTACTTGCTCTTTTTTCGTATTCCAGGTAATTGATGAAAGAATCGACCATAAGCTGCAAGCCTTTATGTTTTGTTCTTTTAATTTACTTATTAATCCCGCTCAAAACCAGAAAAAAGGTTGAAAATTCAGATAAAAAAAAACCACTACCCTTTGGGTAGTGGTCTTATATAGCTTGTTGTCAATTTAGCTTATCAGCCCATTTCGGCCTGCTGCATTCTTTGCTTGTAAGCTGCTTTTATAACTTGATCTCTTCTTTTTACTGAAGGTTTTACAAAATGCTGTCTTGCCCTTAGTTCTCTAACGGCACCAGTCTTATCAAATTTCTTCTTGAAACGCTTAAGCGCCTTCTCGATAGATTCGTTCTCTTTTACGTTGACTATGATCATTGTTTACACCTCCTTTCAGGGTTGCAAAGGTAGGGAATATTTATTCATTCAAAAAGAATTTATAGAATACTTTGCCTGAATAGGCTAGAAATATCCAATCTTCATTTTTTTCTACCACTAAAAGACATTAATTACAATTAAACTGATAAAATCTAATATTTTTATGTTTAAATTTTATTTAATTATTCTAATTTTATTTGTTTTTAACCTTGATATTTTCATATTTAAGCCAAAAAAGAATCCAAATCTTAGGATTTCTGACATTTTGTATATTCGGGTTAGGTTGCAAGGGAAATTACCTGGATACAGCAATAGTTTTTACCAAATCAGAAGGAATTGATAACGATTATTTTTTTGAGGATTTGGGTGTTCAACCTGGTGAATATTTTCCAGATCTGAGACTTTATACTTTAGAAAAACAACCTCTAGCAATTGAGCAATTATTTGATCAAGGCAAAACACTTGTTTTCATCTCTGGCGCTTATACATGTGATGTCACGCATAAGCAGCTTAAGGAAATCAATGCCTTTCACGAAGGCAGTCCTGAAAGCGTCTCTGTTTTCTTGGTATATACTATAGAAGCACATCCATTTGATTCTCCGAGTCCCTATCATCCCTCAGATGAAGTTTGGCTTTCTGATACTAATCTGGATGAGCAGATATTTGCACCTCAACCCAAAAACCTAAGCGAGCGGTTAGATCTGGCCAAAGTTTGGGTCAATGAACAACAGATTTCCACACCTGTTTTATTGGACAACGCCGAAAATAGTTTTTGGGAAGCATCAGGACAGGGACCCAACATGACTGTAGTTCTTTCACCTGAAGGTCAAGTGTTATACAAACAGCGGTGGTTTGACAGATCCGGATTAGAGGAGTTTATGAAACATCCGGTACTCCCATAAAAAAACCCGATAACTTGAAGCTATCGGGTTCGATTTTTTTGCATTGATCTTTACTGTCAGCCAATTACTTTTTCAGCTAAAAGCACAATTTTGTTGTCTAACACCTCCACTACACCTCCATCCACAATCAGGCTGTACTTGTTGTCTTTTTGGGTATAAGAAACCACGCCTTTAGATAATGCAGAAACAATAGGTGCGTGGTTTTTGAGCACCTGAAAAGAACCATCTGCTCCTGGAAAGGTAGCTTCTGACACTTCTCCTTCAAATATCTTTTTGTCTGGGGTAATGATTACCAACTGCATCTTTGATTTATTTATATAAAGGCCTGAAGATTATGTCAGCTTCAGGCCTATACTAAGCTTATTTTACTTCAGCAAGCATTTTTTCACCTTTGGCTATGGCATCTTCAATGGTACCTACCAAGTTGAAAGATGCCTCAGGCAAATGATCCAACTCACCGTCCATGATCATATTGAAGCCTCTGATGGTATCTTTGATGTCTACTAGGACACCTTTAAGACCTGTAAATGCCTCTGCTACGTGGAACGGTTGGGAAAGGAATCTCTGTACCCTTCTCGCTCTATGAACGACTTGCTTATCTTCGTCAGAAAGTTCTTCCATACCAAGAATGGCAATGATATCCTGAAGTTCTTTGTATCTCTGAAGGATTTCTTTTACACGTTGTGTACAAGCATAGTGCTCTTCTCCAAGAATTGCCGGGCTTAGGATTCTAGATGTAGAATCCAATGGATCCACAGCAGGATAGATTCCAAGCTCAGAGATTTTTCTTGAAAGTACAGTGGTAGCATCCAAGTGGGCGAAAGTTGTAGCTGGAGCCGGGTCAGTCAAATCATCCGCTGGTACGTATACGGCCTGTACTGAGGTAATTGATCCGTTTTTGGTAGAGGTAATCCTTTCCTGCATGCTACCCATTTCGGTGGCAAGTGTAGGCTGATAACCTACTGCTGATGGCATCCTTCCCAAAAGTGCAGATACTTCCGAACCAGCTTGAGTAAATCTGAAGATGTTGTCGATAAAGAAAAGGATATCTCTTCCTGAACCTTCTCCGTCACCATCTCTATAGTATTCAGCCAGGGTAAGACCTGTCAAGGCAACACGGGCACGTGCTCCTGGAGGCTCATTCATCTGACCAAATACGAAAGTTGCCTTAGATTCTTCTAGATTTTTGAGATCAACTTTTGACAAATCCCATCCACCTTCGGTCTCTAGGGAATGCAAAAACTCTTCACCGTAAGTTACGATTCCGGCTTCGATCATTTCTCTCAAAAGGTCATTTCCTTCACGGGTTCTTTCACCCACACCGGCAAACACTGAAAGTCCAGAATAAGCCTTTGCAATATTGTTGATCAACTCTTGGATCAATACGGTTTTACCTACACCGGCACCACCGAAGAGACCGATTTTACCACCTTTAGAATAAGGGGCAATAAGGTCAAGAACTTTAATACCCGTGTAAAGGATTTCAGTTGCTGGAGAAAGGTCTTCAAATCTTGGTGCCTGACGGTGAATAGGAAGTCTTTTGCCGGAAACGACTTCAGGTAACCCATCGATTGCTTCACCAACCACATTGAAAAGACGTCCTTTGATAGCTTCTCCTGTAGGAACAGAGATAGGTTGACCCAAATCGGTAACTACCTGACCTCTAACCATTCCTTCGGTGGCATCCATCGCAATGGCTCTGACCCTGTCTTCACCTAAATGCTGCTGAACCTCCAATACTACCTTATGTCCATCTTCTTTAGTGACAGTCATAGCATCCAGGATGTTGGGCAATACCCCTCCTTCAAAGGATATATCCACAACTGGACCAATAATCTGGGTTATCTTTCCAATATTTGCCATATTTTGATTTTATTTAAAAAGGAAATGTGCCTTATTCAATTCGATCGCAAAATTAATTATAAAAGCTTAATACCAAAGGATGTTTGGGAATTAAAACAAGACATTCTTTTCTTTTTTAAACTTATTTCCGACGAGGGTGCCAAATTACCTGCAAGCATTAGCATGTCAAACTAGAGAACCCTCCTGCCGAAGAGAAATGCTTTTTTCCAATAGTTGTTTGCAAGGTTGTCTTCTGTAACGCCCAAGGAGGTAGAAGAATGGATAAAAATCACGTTTCCCCCACTGGTATTGGTGACTAATCCAGAGTGGGAAACTTTGTTCTTGCTTTTTCCTGTGGCAAAAAAAACCAGATCCCCTTTTTCAAGGTTTGTTCCTTGAACCTTTTTGCCAACTTTGCTCTGCGCTTCAGAGGTTCTGGGCAAATTGACACCGACACTTTGGTAGGCATGATAAATCAAGGCCGAGCAGTCCATCCCTGATCTGGTGGTCCCTCCATATCGGTAGGGAGTCCCTCTATATGTCCTTGCTGTCTCTATTACTTTATTGATGTCTTTGCTTCGGGCTTTTTTGGTAGATGAGCAGGAGAAAAAGCATAAGGAAAAAAGCAAAAAGACAAAAAGCAAAATAGGTTTTGGGTAATTGGCTCTAAAATTCATGAATCGTTAATTTTCCTCAGGTCAATAATAGAAGATGCCTTTTGGGTTTCAAAACTTAGAGCCGAATTAATTCCTATTTCAAACCAAAAAACAGGGATTAATCCAAAATTATTTCTCTGATCACTTTTAGAGGATGATCGAAACGTTTTTTGCCAACATTTTACGGTATGGGAAAATTTGTTTAAAAAAGTTTGAAGCTTCTGTTTCTTAATTCCTCTATGGGAAAACTCATAATGACACAATAATTGAAGGATGTTTGATATCAAATACTGTCATTATTTTTAACAAAACCACTTTTTAGTGGTTTATCCTAGAATGAAAACAAAATTGAATGATGAAGCACTTAACAGGCTGATTGAAATGGCTTGGGAAGACCGTACGCCTTTTGAGGCAATCCAATATCAATTTGGTTTAAATCAAGGTGAAGTCATTAAGGTCATGAGAAGCCAACTGAAGCGTAGCAGCTTTGAGCTTTGGCGTAAGCGTGTCAACCAAGGTATCAGCATCAAACACCTGAGCAAAAGGTCCACAGAAATAGACCGCTTTAAATGCACTAGACAAAGGAGTATCACCTTCAACAAAATCAGCAAGCGCTAACCGGATTTATTCCTTTTCTTCCCCTAAAATATCCTGCAGCAAGAATAATTTGTTTGCTAATCCGCAATTCTATAATTTATCGATGATTCATTTATTCAGATCTTTTTCTTGGCTTCTTAAATCTATTGCATGAAATCATCATTTTTCTATCCCCTTATTGGCTATTTACTGTTGGCTGTCGCCTGTGGTCCTAATGTGCCTAAACAGCAGCACCCACACCTTGGTGGTAATGTGGAGGAAGCAATATTTCAAGGGATGAGTTTATTGGGTGATTCATTGGTAACGCAGGTTGATTCTACCAAACAAAGACAGCAATTCCTGGATTTGCAATTGGCTGAGGACACTTACGAAGATGACCCTTCATTAGAAAATCTCATCTGGGTAGGGAGAAGAGAAGCTTATCTTGGTAGACACGACCTTGCTATCAGGACCTATACTAAAGCAATCAGGGAGTTTCCAAATGCTTTTGAACCACTAAGGCATCGTGGTCACCGGTATATTTCCATAAGGGAATTTGACAGGGCAGTGCTGGATTTACTGAAAGCCTCTGAACTAATGGAGGGAAGACCTTTGCAAATCGAAGCTGATGGTATTCCGAACAAACTTAATATCCCTTTATCTAGTGTTCAGTTCAATGTATGGTATCATTTAGGATTGGCTTACTATCTGAATAACGATTGGGAAAAAGCATCGGAAGCATACAAATCCTGCTTAGAAGTATCCGATAATGATGACTTACAGGTAGCTACTCTAGACTGGTATTATATGACTCTGGTGAAAATGGGACGTAAAGAAGAAGCGAAACAAGCGATTTCCAGCGTACGAGAAAATGCTGAAATCATCGAGAACGATGCATATCACAAGCGAATCCTATTATACCAAGGTAAGTTGGCACCAGAAACCTTACTTGCTTCAGACAATGAAGATGCCTTACAGTACGTTACTCAGGGGTATGGCCTAGGCAATTATTACCTCAGTCTTGGGGATACATCAAAGGCAGTACAAATATTCCAAAAGGTCATAGACACTGGATATTGGTCTGCTTTTGGCTATATTGCTTCAGAAATGGAATTAGCAAAACTCGTAAATGACTAGAGAAGATTTCAAATCCTTGCCCTTATCCAAAAAAATCCAAAAGTTATATACAGAGGGAACCTTTGTAGTGGCTATCCGCTATTATTCCCATAAGGTAAATCTTTATCTACTAGGAACTGAATACGTAGAAGTATTTTACAATCACAAATTAGACAAAATTGACAATATTGATTTTTTGAACAGGAGTCACTCAAGAATGAATTTCTATCTGGATCAGATAGACCTTTCTACCCTTTAGCAGCAAGCTCGAGTAATTGCTGATGGATTTTCAGCACTTGGGGAATCAGCAGTTTATTGTCAGCATTCTTGATAACAAAGTCCGCTTTTTCATTTTTTTCCTCATCTGGAAGCTGCTTTTCAATGATGGAATGTATCTGCGCTTCGGTGCGATGTGGATCTCGTACAAGTACCCGATGGATCCGGTTGACAAGAGGAGCGCTTACATTGATAATTTTGTCCAATTCCCGATAAGAACCAGATTCATAGATTAAAGCTGCTTCTTTAAGGACATATGGATGATCTTGGCTTGCGGCCCAAGCTTCAAAGTCCGCTTTTACCGCTGGATGAACAAGCACATTAATGGCTTTAACGCGTTCGGAATCTGAGAAAACATATTCCGCTAGCCATTCCCTGTTCAGTCTACCGTCTTCCAAATAGGCTTCTGTACCAAAGGTCTCTTTGATGCTGCTTACAAGATTTGGATCATGAATCATGAGCCATTTTGCCCGTTCATCTGCGTAATATACAGGTACTCGAAGTAATTGAAAAATTTTGGCAACAGTGGATTTCCCAGAGCCAATCCCACCTGTGATACCGACTTTAAAAATATGTGTGTCAGTCATATTTAAGTTTGAAAGAAGCAGGTTCAAGTTTGACACTATCGAGCAGTATAGGCCTAGGTGTGACCTGTACGTTGATGGTGCTATCCTTAGGATTCCGGTTGTTATAATTCAATACTGCTTCAAATTCCATTTCCTTCAGATTTTCAATTTTGCGTTCGTCAATCAGATAAGACATCATAACTATTCCGGCTTCCTGGACCAGGCTTACGTTTTTAGGGAAATTCATCAAACGGATCTTGAGTCTTTTATTTCCTTCAAGATACTGACCTACTTCAAATTTGACATGGACACTCTCTTCTTCGATTGTGAGATATTCTTTGTATTGTTCAGGAATGAGAATAGGAATGATTTTATTGAAATCTCTATTGATCCGTTCTTCTCCCAAACCAACCCGTAGTATCCCATCCATCTGCTGAAGAATTGAGGTAGGTCCCTTGATATTGATTGCCGCAGGATCGATGTCAATTTTACCGATGACAAAATAATTTTTGGCAAGGGATACAGCTGTGGTATCGGGTAAAATTTTGATTTTCCTTGTGACGATTTTATCAATGTCAAATTTGATGGTATCAGTGAGAATTGACACCAAGGAAGTGGGGTTTAATGTCTCAGCTAAACTCCTTCTAAGTTCAGAGGTAAGCAAATAATCTTTTGATGCAGGATTATCCAGCTCCACCAAAAAAGTAGTCTCGTTGACTTTAAAGTATTTGCGGAGCAGATCCCAACCGTTGCCGTTGATTTCAACCTTGATTCGTGTAGGCAGCTTTTCCACCGCCATAAACTCTTCTGTATCATAGACCAACTGAATGGGATAATCCACCACAGTGTAGTAATTGTCCTTGTTGAGGGCATTTAAAACCCAAAAAGTGGTAGCTGCGAATACACACAGTGCTACCACTTTCATGTTGGCAATTTTCCGCGGGTTGTTGAACTTCGAAAAGAATTGCTTAAGCTTGGTCAATAGCGTATTATTTTGTTACGATCGCTTTCTTGGTGAAATCAGCGGATATAGCGGATTTTTCGATTTTGAGTTTCATCCCTTTGTCTACATCCAAGATCATTGTATCTCCTTCTATTGCTGAAACTCTACCGTGAATGCCACCGATAGTGACTACTGTATCTCCTTTTTTAATTGCATCAAGAAAATTTTTGGTTTCCTTCTGTTTTTTTTGTTGAGGTCTGATCATAAAGAAATACATGATCAAAATGATCGAACCAAACAAAAACACTTGGCCCATTACTCCATCGCCCATAGCTATATGTTGTATTTTTTTTAGTGCTAGAAATTATCTTTTTACCGGACCAAGTTGGTTTGGTTCAGCAGAGCCAGTAAGTTTTGGCTTCACGTCGCCTTTCAGCCTTAGTCTGGTCACGTTAGGATTGGTGTTGGCCTGAATGGTTACAGTTGGCGCCTGTGCTCCTGTTTTTCCAGCTGAGTTGAATTCAACTTTCACAAAACCTGTCTCACCTGGCTTCACCGGAGTTTTGGTCCATTCTGGGCTGGTACAGCCGCATGATGCAGTAATGTTGCTGATGACCAAGGGAGCCTGACCGTTGTTCACGAATGAGAAAGTGTGTTCAATCACTTTTCCTTCGTCTATTGTGCCGAAATCAAATTCCATAGAAGGAAACTGAAACTGGCCCAATGTTGATGGATCAACGTTTTCTACTGTCTGCACATTGGCAGGTACAGGCTGTGCCGCTTCAAGTCTTGCAAGTTTTTGTTCTAGTTCGGCGATTTTGTCTGACTGGTCTTCTTTCTTTGTTTCACAGCCAAAAGCCATCATGGCACCGATCAGTGCGATGGCAGGTAAACCTACATACTTCATAAGTTTTGGATTAGTTTGATTCTCGGTTGATTTGTTCGATAAGTTTATTGACATCCATAAGCAGGTTTTCTGCTTTGGTTTTCGCTTCTGAAATGACTTTGATACCTTCGGATTTCGCCTCATTTAAAGGAAGGTTTTTACCTTCTTTTAAGTCTTTGACTAGTTTTTCAAGCTCCTCGCTGTATTTAGAAAGTTTATAAGAGAGTTTATCTCTGGTGTTTTTGCCGGTATCTGGGGCAAAAAGGACACCTAAGGTTGCACCGATTCCGGCACCAACCAATAAAGCCATCCATGCAGTTGTATTCTTGCTCATTTGCGCGTCATTTATTTGTTATCCAATAGTCCTCGTCCACTTTTACGGATTTCCCCTTTTTCTGTCAATTCTTTTGAGACGACATCTAGAAGGCCGTTTACAAACTGTTTACTCTTTGGAGTACTATAGGTTTTAGAAATGTCAATATATTCGTTGATAGAGACCTTAACAGGGATACTAGGGAAATTTTTCATCTCTGTAATGGCCATAGACATAATCACTTTATCTGTCTGGGCAATTCTTTCAATATCCCAATTTTGCGTTTTTTGGGCTATCAGTTCCCTGTTCTCCTCGTCGTTTTCGACCGTTAAGTTAAAGATATTTTGGAAGAATTCCTTATCATCTTCCCAGTTGATCGCAATCTCGGGCAGCACCTCACCTTCAGCGTTGGGGTTTTCAGCTACATTTTTGATCACCTTAGCAGCCAAACTCCGGACGACTGATTTGTTTTCGGTCCAATTGAGATCCTTTTCTGCAAAAAAGCTCAAGATGGCATCTGTTTTAAAGATCACTTTCTTCAAAATGGCGTCTAAAATTGCATGATCATCCTCCAAAGAAGGTTGAACGAGTTTGATATAGGCTTGATAACCCTCAAATGGCTTTACATAATCACGGAACCAGTCTTTTATTTCAAGCTCCACTTCATGAATCCTAACGTCATTTCGAGCGAGGGCATTTTGATAAAGGGCAGAATCTTTTATTTTTTTCAGGATACTGTTTTTGGCCAGATTAAGGTCTCCGGCATTGAATGTAACTGCCTCAACATTATATTTTCGCTTTTTTTCAGATTCTGCAGTCACATGTTCTCCAAAAGCAATGAGCAGTTCAATGGCGTAAAGGTACAGTTGAGGCACCCTTTCAGCAGAACTGATCATGTTTTTAAGCAGGAATTCCTGATCTCTCTTGTTGTTCTTGTGATATACATTGATTGCACGCTTCGCTTCATTGAGGATTTTTGGGGAATAATCCCCTTCTGCTACGAAGGTGTCACTATTCAGGTTCTGAATAAAGAGGGAAGCAGCTGAAGCGGCCTCATTTTTAAGTTTAGCCTTATCTTGAAACTCCATGCTGTTCAGGTCAGGTAAAAATGCGTCACTGATTTGGTCCTTTGCAAGATTAAAATTTGATGCCTTGCACTGGTCAAAAGCGTAGAGATTTTGGAAAGCCTTAACTCTGAGAATTCTTCTGTTTAACATACCTGATTTAAAAGAACGTAAATATATAGATTTTGGAACAAGGAATGACATCTAAACCTGTTCCAGTTGATTCCATAAAAAAACCACCAGCCGTTTCAAATAATTCCAACAAGGCTGGTGGTTTTAAAATTTTGTTGTTTATCAATAGGATAACTTCACTTTTCCCATTGATTGGATCCTGTTCCAAGCAGTTTCGATTGCCGCTTGTTGTGAAGGGATATTTTCTTTTTCCGATTTATCTAAAATCCCGGTGCAGATGTCATAAATCTTTTCAGCGTTTTTGTAGGTAAGTTCCCTGTTATATCCACCTACAAATTCAGCGTAGACATTCATCAAACCTCCAGCATTAATCAAGAAATCCGGCGCGTAGATGATGCCTTTTTCCAAAAGCTTACGGCCATGCTTTTCTTCATCCTGAAGCTGATTGTTGGCACCTCCAGCTATAACCTGGCACTTCAGTCTGTCAATGGTCTGATCGTTAATTGTGGCTCCCAAAGCACATGGGGCATAGATATCCATATCAATGTCATAGATCAGATTGGGATCTACAACGACAGCGCCTGTTGCATTGGCCACTTCTTGGAGTTTATTTTCAAAGATATCTGTGATGTAAACTTCGGCTCCCTCTTTTACCAAGTAATCAACCAGATATTTACCTACCTGTCCAATGCCTTGAACAGCAATTTTTTTGCCTGAAAGGCTATCAGATCCATATGCTTTTTTAACGGCAGCTTTCATTCCCATGTAAGTACCATAAGCCGTAACTGGAGATGGATCACCACCACCGCCTCTCACTTCTGGCAACCCAGTGACATATTTGGTCTCCATGGCTATGTACTCCATATCGCTGGTTTTCATGTTGACGTCTTCTGCAGTGATGTATCTACCGCCCAATGAGTCAATGAATCTGCCAAACCTTCTTAAGAAAGCTTCATTTTTCAGCTTAGGATCTCCAATGATTACTGCTTTTCCTCCTCCAATATTTAAACCGGAAATAGCAGCTTTAAAAGTCATTCCTCTAGACAATCTCAGCACATCTGTGATGGCTTCGGCTTCTGAAGTATAGTTCCACATTCTGGTACCACCCAATGCCGGTCCTAAAACCGTGTTGTGAATCCCAATGATGGTTTTCAATCCTGTAGGCTCATCATAACAGATGACAAGCTGCTCATGCCCCAAGGTGGTAATCTGACCGTAGATTGATCCTTCCCTTACATTTTCGACTGCATTAATCTCTACCATTTGAACTTGAATCTTTTAATTATGTTATATTTGGGATCTTTGGTTTTGTAAAAGGCCGATACAAAATTATATATTTTAATCGGGGTTTTCCAATACAAGTAATAGACTATTCTAAAAGATATCAAGTAATTTAAAAATTATTATTCCGTGAAACCCCTGTGGCGACTCAATAAATATCTACTGAAATATAAGGGTTACCTTCTGATGGGAATAATTTTCACCATCATTTCAAACATTTTTGTAATAATCCCTGCCCAACTTGTCAGAATAGCCATAGATTATGTGGTTGAAAGTTTTTCCTTTTTTAGGGTATTCAGCAACACTGGATTGGCAGGATTGGCAAGGGAACAGTTCTTTAAATTCATCATAGCTTTTGGTGTTTTGATCCTGGTAATGGCCCTCTTGAGAGGCTTTTTCCTTTTCCTGATCCGGCAGACGATTATCATCATGTCCAGGCTGATTGAGTATGACATGAAAAATGAGATTTTCCGGCATTATCAAGAGTTACCTCTCAGCTTTTACCGCAAAAACAGCACAGGTGACTTGATGGCCAGAATATCTGAAGATGTGAGTAGAGTCAGGATGTACCTAGGTCCAGCCATCATGTATGGCATGAACTTGCTATTTCTATTCCCATTGGTAATTGCTTACATGCTTTCGGTCAATGTAGAGCTCACCCTTTACTCACTTTTACCCTTACCGATTTTATCAATTAGCATTTACTTTGTCAACAACATGATCAATGAGCGGTCAGAGAGAATTCAACGATCGCTTTCACAGCTAAGTACTTTTGTACAGGAAGCTTTTTCTGGCATTAGAGTGATTAAGGCTTTTGTCAGAGAGGAAGACAGTGCCAACCAATTTGCCAAATCCAGTGAAGATTACAAAGACAAAAGCATCAGGCTGACAGTAGTTGAATCTTTGTTTTTCCCAGTCATCATGGCCCTGATCGGACTCAGTACCATTCTGACTGTATACATCGGAGGCATTCAGGTCATGCAGGGGACCATTGGATATGGGGTGATTGCCGAATTTATCCTTTATGTAAACATCCTCACATGGCCAGTGACGTCTCTAGGCTGGGTTACGAGCATAATCCAAAGGGCAGCAGCTTCTCAGGTTAGGATCAATGAATTTATGGACGAAAAAAATGACATCATCAGCACTGAAAATCTTGTGACCAGAATCTCGGGAGAAATCAAGCTTGAAGATGTCACCTTTATCTATCCTGATTCTGGTATCAAGGCCCTTGACCAGGTATCTTTCAGCATTGATGCAGGCAAATCTTTGGCCATTATCGGCACTACGGGTTCAGGTAAGTCAACCATAGCCAATATCCTGATGCGCATGTATGACATCAACAGTGGCAAAATCCTGATTGACGGAAGAGATATCAAGGCCTATGACATTTCAAAATTAAGAGCCCAAATTGGCTATGTGCCACAGGATGTTTTTCTCTTCAGTGAAAGCATTGCGAACAATATTGCATTTGGTCTCGACGATCTTCCCATGGACAGAATAGAGAAAGCCGCAAAAGATGCAGATGTATATCAAAACATCATAGAATTCCCACAAGGCTTTCAGACCAAATTGGGAGAAAGAGGCATAACCCTTTCAGGAGGACAGAAGCAGCGCGTGTCCATAGCCCGTGCAATAGCCAAAGAGCCTACCATTTTACTGTTGGATGATTGCCTCTCTGCTGTAGACACCAAAACAGAGAATTCCATTCTCAATGCCTTGAAAAATATTATGGTAGACAGAACCTCCATTATCATTTCCCATAGGGTTTCTTCCGCCAAATTAGCCGACAAAATCATCGTGCTCGATGAAGGAAGAGTAGTGGAGCAGGGAACACACGAAGAACTGCTGCTGCGCAAAGGGACTTATGCAGAGCTATACGAAAAGCAGACACAAGTCAACGACGAAGCTGCGTAGTCAGAAAGAAAAACTGATCAACTTCTATTATAGTAAATAATATGTTCCTTAACTAATCAATAATTGCTAAAGCCTATTTTTCATTATCCCTGACCTCTTAAAAAG